>JALSGU010000192.1 GCA_026982575.1 Paracoccaceae bacterium
CAGCCTTTGCCAAGGGTGTTGCGCCGTTTCTTATGGGGGATGCATTGAAAATCGCCCTTACGGCAACGTTACTGCCCGCCGCTTGGGCGATTGTAAAACGCATCAAAGGCTAGATGTTTTGAAATAAAGAAAAGCCTCGCTTTTGCGGGGCTTTTTTTATGGCCTCAGGTTTCGGTTTCGCTGAACTCAAACACCGGCTGGTTTTCCGATGACAGGCTGATTTTTTCTGCCGCCAGCATATCGGTGGGGCGCACCGGATATTCGCCGCTGAAACAGGCATCGCAATATTGAGGCTGCGCATTATCGCGCCCCGATGCATTGCCAACCGCGCGGTAAAGCCCGTCTAGCGAGATAAATTCAAGTGAATCCACACCCAGATGTTTGCACATTTCTTTCGGGGTCATCTGGCTGGCCAGCAGTTTGCTTTTTTCCGGCGTATCGACCCCGTAAAAACAGGGCCAGCGGGTGGGCGGCGAGGCAATGCGAAAATGCACCGCCGCCGCGCCTGCATCCATAAACATGTCTTTGATTTTTTGCGTCGTGGTCCCGCGCACGATGGAATCGTCCACCAGAATAACCCGTTTGCCTTTGATCAGGGCGCGGTTCACATTCAGCTTCAGGCGCACGCCCATATTGCGAATTTGATCGGATGGTTCAATAAAAGTCCGCCCCATATACTGGTTGCGAATGATCCCCATCGCATAGGGAATGCCGCTTTCCTGGCTATAGCCAATCGCCGCTGGCGTGCCGCTATCGGGCACGGGGCAAACGTAATCGGCATCCACCGGTGCCTCTTTGGCCAGTTCAACACCGATACGGCGGCGGGTTTCATAAACCGACCGCCCCCCCAGAATACTGTCTGGGCGGCTGAAATACACATGTTCAAAAATGCAAAACCGCGAAGGCGCCGGCGCAAAGGGAAACGAGCTTTCGACATTGCCGCCAGTAATAACCACCATTTCACCGGGTTCGATTTCGCGGATAAAATCCGCGCCGATAATATCAAACGCACAGGTTTCCGAGGCCAGCACATAAGCATCGCCAATCTGGCCCAGCATAAGCGGCCGCACCCCCAATGCATCGCGCACGCCCATCAATTTGGTGCGGGTCATAGCCACAACCGAAAACGCACCTTCAACGCGGCGTAATGCGTCTTTTAACCGTTCGGGGATGTTTTTCTGAAAAGACCGCGCCATCAGATGCACGATGCATTCACTGTCGGAACTGCTTTGGAATATCGACCCGTGTTCGATCAACTCACGCCGCAGTGCCAGCGCGTTGGTCAGATTGCCGTTATGGGCAATGGCAACACCGCCCATGGACAATTCGGCAAATAACGGCTGCACATCGCGAATGGCGGTCTGGCCTTTTGATCCGCTGGTGGAATAACGCACATGGCCAATGGCCAGATCGCCCGGCAAGGATTTCATCAGGCTGGCTTTGGTAAAATTGTCGCGCACATAGCCAAACCGGCGCACCGAATTAAAACCGGCATCGGGGGCATAGGAAACAATACCGCCTGCTTCCTGGCCGCGATGTTGCAAGGCGTGCAGGCCAAGGGCGACAAAATTGGCGGCCTCTGCAACGCCGTTGATGCCGAAAATGCCGCATTCTTCCTTTAGCTTGTCATCGTCAAACGGATTAAGATAAAGGTCTGGCATCGGGGGCAGGGTCATGTGATCGCTCTCACTGGTGACTGTTTGCGGGTCTTATAGACGCGCAAACCCCCTGTGTCATTACCTTGATTGCCCCAAAGGCTAGTTTGTTTCTGTATCCGCACCGCTGGCGCTACAGGTTCCGGTCAGCTCTTCAAAGCGGGCGATGAACCATTCCGGTACGGCTGATCCTTCGACCTCGGCTGCCAGGCGGGTTTGGGAATCTGCCAGAACCACTACGGTTTTGGATTCATCAATCAGGTCAATGCCTTCGCCGTCGGGCATCAGCATATCGTAAACAAACAGCCCGACAATCACCAATAGCACCCCCCGCGCCAACCCGAATAAAAAGCCAAGCCCCTTGTCGATCAGCCCTAATGCCGAACCGGAAACTATGCTGGCCAAAAGCGGTGTAAACAGGGAAATCACAATCAGCGCCAATACAAAGATTACCGCAAAAGAAACAATCAGGGCGATATTGCAAGAATCGTCGACAAAACCGCTGATTACCGGAATTTCGTAAACCAGATCTTTACCTTTAGGGGCAAACATAAAGGCAATTACCGCCGCACCGGCCCAGCCGGCAATCGACAGCACCTCGCGCACGATGCCCCGCGCAAAGGCCAAAAACCCCGAGATCAGCAGTATCGCAACAACGATCCCGTCAATGATTGTATAGTCTTCCATATTATTTGTCCCTTAATCGTCGATCACGCCAAAGCTGGTCTCAATAAAATCTGCAATATTGTCGAACTTTTGCACGCTTATGCCTGATTCGGACACAGTCTTCATCAACGAAGGTGCGAATGCTTGTGAAAAACCCAGCTTTTCGGCTTCTTTCAGCCGATTTTCGGGCTGACTGATGGGGCGCAGCGCGCCAGACAGGCTGATTTCGCCAAAACAGACCGAATCGCTGGGCAGCGGATTGTCCTGCCGCGCAGAAATAAGCGCGGCAGCAACCGCCAGATCAGCGGCGGGTTCGGATATGCGCATGCCCCCCGCAATGTTCAGATAAACATCCAGATTGGCAAAAGAAATGCCACAACGGGATTCAAGCACCGCCAGTATCATCGCCAAACGCCCTGAATCCCAGCCCACAACCGCGCGGCGCGGACTGCCAAGCGATGATTTGGCCACCAGCGCCTGAATTTCAACCAGAACCGTGCGGGTGCCCTCTATGCCCGCAAACACCACAGCACCCGGCGCGGGTTTATCGCGTTCCGATAAAAACAGCGCTGACGGGTTTTTGACCTCGACCAGACCACCGCCCGTCATTTCAAACACCCCGATTTCATCCGCAGGGCCAAACCGGTTTTTCACCGCGCGCAAAATCCGGAACTGATGGCCACGCTCGCCTTCAAAATAAAGCACCGTATCGACCATATGTTCCACCACGCGCGGCCCCGCGATTTGGCCGTCTTTGGTGACATGGCCAACCAGCACAATGGAAACCCCGCGTTTCTTGGCAAAACTGGTCAGTTCATGGGCACAGGCCCGCACTTGTGAAACCGAGCCGGGGGCGGAACCCACATGATCGGCCCACATGGTTTGAATGGAATCAATAATGGCAAGGGCAGGGCGTTCTGCATCCAGCGTGGTGATAATATCGCGAATATTGGTTTCATTGGCCAGTTGCACCGGCGCATCTGATTTACCCAGCCGTGCTGCGCGCATTCGCACTTGCGCGGCGGATTCCTCGCCGGAAATATAGATCACCTTTTGGCCGTTATTGGCAAATGCCGCCGCCAGTTGCAGCATTAAAGTAGATTTGCCAATGCCCGGGTCTCCGCCAACCAGAATGGCCGAGGCGGGCACCATGCCGCCGCCCAATACGCGGTCAAGTTCCTCGGCACCGGATTTCATGCGGGGCAATGGCGCATCAATGGTCGAAAGATCGGAAAGTATAACCTTGCGGCCCTTGGCAACACCCAGTGTTTTGCCCTCGGGGCCGGCGGAAAGCGCGGCTTCTTCCTGCACGGTGTTCCATTGTTTGCAATTATCGCATTGCCCCGCCCATTTTTTGTGGGTTGCGCCGCAATTGGAACAGGTAAAGGTGGTTTTGGCTTTGGCCATCAGGTTTCTTTCATGCGTTTTTTGGTTAGTTCCGTGACCAGCATCGACAGCATCACACAAAACGTAAACAGATAAATGCCCCAGCCGGTTTCTATTTTACCAACCCCGATGCCTTTGGCCATCACAATCAGCAGTGCAATCAGGAAAATATCGGCCATGGCCAGCTTGCTTAATATGCCTAATGCATCCAGCATATTTGCCCCCAGCCACCCCATATGAATGGCCCCGAGCAGCAGGATTTTAAGCATAGGTGCAACAATCGCAAAAAACGCCACAAGTGCTGCCAGAAATATATCGGTTTCCCAAAGCGATGAAAGGCTGGTCATCACGCTAATATCTGTGCGGCCAAACCAAGGCAGCAGGCCCGCATTGGCCATGGGCGCAAACCAGGCGATGGGGAACAAAACTAATAAGGAAAGGTTGAGGAGCTTGAGCATGGGTCTTTCCGTAGGGTGCGTGGTTTCCACGCACCGGTTGTTGCAATATCGGTGCGTGGAAGCCACGCACCCTACGGGCAAGAAATAGGGCGCGGCAAAGGAATATACAATGACCTCCGCTCTTGCCATGGCGGAAACTATCGAACCCCTTCAATAGGCCCATCAGCCCGCCCATGCACAAACTGATCCAGATAAGGGTCACCCGATTGATCTATTTCACCCACATCGCCCTGCCAGCGCAGCTTGCCATCATGCAGCATCGCCACACGGTCGGCGATGGCGCGCACAGAACTCATGTCATGGGTGATGGTGATCGATGTTGCGCCCATTTCCACCACAATCTCGCGGATCAGCTTATTGATCACCCCCGCCATAATCGGGTCCAGCCCCGTGGTTGGTTCATCAAAAAATATCACGCTCGGGTCGCTGGCAATGGCCCGTGCCAGCCCCACCCGTTTTTGCATACCGCCAGACAGTTCTGCCGGATGCAAATAGGCGGTTTCGGGTTTTAGCCCCACACGCCGCAGTTTTTCCACCGCCAGTTCAATGGCTTGGGGTTTTGTCAGGCGGTTTTTGCCTTGGCGCTGACGAAACGCAACATTATGCCAGACCGGCAGGCTGTCAAACAGCGCTCCGCCTTGGAACAACATACCGAAATCCTGCAAAAACACATCACGATCCAGCGGTTTGCCATGCAGCAGAATTTCACCCGCATCCGGCTGCACAATGCCCAGAATGCATTTTAACAATACCGATTTTCCAGTGCCGGATCCGCCAATCACCACAAGGCTTTCGCCTTTGGTCACGCTTAGATCCACGCCGCGCAGCACTGCATTATTGCCAAAAGCCTTTGTTATGCCACGCAATTCTATCATGCGGAAAACAACAATTCGGTCAGCAGGTAATTGGATGCCAATATCAGGATAGAGGCCGAAACCACGGCATTGGTTGTCGCTTGCCCCACGCCTTGGGCACCGCGTTCGGATTGAAACCCGTTATAACAGCCCATCACCGCCACAATAAACCCAAACACAGCGGCCTTGATCAACCCAGAAGTCACATCGGCCGTTTCCAGAAAATCAACAGTGTTGCTGATATAGGCAGCCGAGTTGAAATCCAACCGATACACCCCGACAAGATACCCCCCCATCACCCCGATAATATTACCGATCAACACCAAAACCGGCATTGCCAATGTGGCGGCCAGAATGCGCGGCACCACCAGATATTTAACCGGATGGGTGGAAAGCGTGGTCAGGGCATCAATTTGTTCGGTGACTTTCATGGTGCCGATTTCCGCGGCAATGCTGGCCCCGACCCGCCCTGCCACCATCAGCCCTGCCAACACCGGACCCAATTCGCGCACCATGCCGATGGCCACAATCGAGGGCACCACGCTTTCGGCATTAAACCGCGCCCCGCCTGCATATATCTGCAAGGCCAGCGCGCCGCCGGTAAACAGGGTGGTCAGGCCAACAACCGGCAAGGAAAAATACCCGATGCGCAGCAATTGTTGCAAAAATTCTGCGGGATAAAACGGAGGCCGCACAATATGGCCAAGGCTGTCTGCCATAAAAATCACCAACCGCCCGATGCTGGCCAGCAAAGCCAGCGTTGAACGCCCGATAGAGGCAAAAAAACTGTTGATCAATAAAATGGCCTGCATAAAAACCCTTTGTCAGCTGCCACCGATATAGCGGCGTTTATAGCGCGCGCCAAGGCCGGTCAGGATTTCATAGCCAATTGTGCCCGCATGGCCCGCCAGCACATCAACGGTTTGCACGCTGTTTAGCAAGGATAGCATCGGCGGCACGGTTTCCAGCCCGCTTACATCCACGGTAATCAGATCCATTGATATCCGCCCGATAACCGGACAGGCTATATCATCTGCAAACAGGCTGGCACTGGCAGCGCTGCGCAAGATGCCATCGGCATAGCCCCCCGAAACCGTGGCGATTTTGCTGGGTTTCTGCGCGGTCCAGCTGTTGCCATAGCCCACGGTTTCACCTGTTTTGACCTCGCGGGTTTGAATAACCGGCAGGTCCAATTGCACCACAGGTGCCGCATTTTCAAATGGCAATCCGCCATAAAGCCCGATCCCGGGGCGGGTGATATCAAAATGAAAATCGCCTCCCAGCAACACCCCGCCCGTGGCCGAAAGCGATTTTTTGATTTTGGGGAAACTGGCGGTCATGGCCACAAATTCCGCCAGTTGCGCGGCGTTCATTTTATGGGCGGGTTCATCAGCACAGGCCAGATGGCTAAGAATCAATTCCGGTGCCAATGCCGTTATTTCATCCCGAAGCCGTGCCGCATCGGCTGGTTCCATGCCCAAACGGTTCATGCCGGTATCAAACTGCACGGCGCAAGGACCACCCGTGAATGCCGCGATTTGTTCAGCTGAATTCAACACCGGAATAACATCATATTCAGCAAGCGCGGCCGCATCCCCCGCCATTAACCCCGAAAAATTGAAAATCCGCGGCCCGGCACCAATGGCCTGCCGTAAAACCACGCCTTCTTCGGCCTGTGCCACAAAAAAAGTTTTTACACCTGCCGTTTTCAGCGCCGGCCCGACAACATCTGCGCCCAGCCCATAAGCATCAGCCTTGATCACCGCAGCTGTTTCCACAGTTTGCCCCGACAAGGCATCCAATGCCCGCCAGTTTTTGCAAATTGCATCAAGATCAATGGTTAACTTAGCCTGCATATTGTCTTCTTTGTTGTTAAAGAAACTCTAGGGGTGAATTCGCGCAGCGAAGGGGGGTAAAATCCCCCGCTTAGAAATCATCAACCTGTCGCTGGTAATTTTTGGCTAGATTGCCAAATTTGGTAAATTCTGCCTCGAATGACAGCTCGATATTGCCAATCGGCCCGTGGCGCTGTTTGCCGATGATGACCTCGGCCTTGCCCATCAGGTTTTGCATTTCGCCCTGCCATGCCATCATTTTTTCAATGTCGTGCTCGCCGGGCTTTTCGCGTTCTTTGTAATATTCCTCGCGGTAAACAAACATCACAATATCGGCGTCTTGCTCAATGGAACCGGATTCGCGCAGGTCCGACAACATTGGCCGTTTGTCTTCGCGCGATTCAACCTGCCGTGAAAGCTGACTAAGGGCGATGACCGGAATGTTCAATTCCTTGGCGATGGCTTTCAGGCCTTGGGTGATTTCCGATACCTCGTTTACACGGCTGTCTTTGGCAGTGGCGGGGCGCACCAGTTGCAAATAATCGATGATCAACACATCCAGCCCGTGCTGGCGTTTCAGCCGCCTTGCCCGCGCCGCCAAGGTTGAAATCGGCAAAGCCGCGCTGTCGTCAATATAAAGCGGGCATTTTTCAAGATCCTTGGCGGCCTCGACAAAGCGGCGGAATTCTTCCTCGTTCAGATCGCCATTACGGATTTTTTCCGATGGAATGCGCGCGGCTTCGGATAATATCCGCGCCGCAAGCTGGTCGGATGACATTTCCAGGCTGAAAAAGCCAACGACACCGCCATTTATCGCGCCCTCGGAACCATCGGCAAGGATGCCTTTTTTGTAAATCTTGGCAATATTATAGGCGATATTGGTGGCAAGCGATGTTTTCCCCATCGAGGGCCGCCCTGCCAGAATAAGCAAATCCGATTTATGCAAACCGCCAATTTTGCTGTCCATATCGGTAAGGCCGGTGGAAATACCGGAAAGCTTGCCTTCGCGTTGATAGGCCGAATTGGCGATATCAACCGCGCTGGTGACCGCGCGTAGAAAGCTTTGAAATCCGGTGTCGGAGCTGCCTTCCTCGGCCAGACCATAAAGCGCTTGTTCGGCGTCAACGATTTGTTCTTCGGGGGTGGATTCCATATCAACGCTGGCGGCTTTACCAGCGATTTCCTGCCCGATCGAGATCAGATCACGGCGCAGCGCCAGATCATAGATCATCTGGGCGTAATCCTTGGCGGCAAACAGCGAAATCGACGCGCCGGCCAGCCGTGCCAGATATCCCGCGCCGCCCAGTTCTTTCAGCCCGTCATCATCTTCAAAAAATGCTTTCAGGGTGACAGGCGATACCAGCATGTTTTTCTGAATACGTCGCGCTGCGGTTTCGAATATCCGCGCATGGACCGGATCATAAAAATGCGAATCATTCACAATGCTGGCCACCCGGTCAAACACATCGTTATTGACCAGTAAAGCACCCAAAAGTGCTTGTTCTGCCTCGATATTATGGGGAAGCGTGATCATCTCAGCCTCCGGTATCTGCCCGCCATCTGCCATTTTTTGCTCCTGTTCTGCCAAGATATATACCGTGGAAAACGGTTATCCACGCTATGTTAATGCTGGGGATAACTTTTTATTTTCAAAATCACATGAATGCCGGTGAAAACGGTTTCATTATTGAACAACCCGGTTAGAATGTGAAAATATCAACTATGAAATAAAGGAATATTTGCAATGAAAGCAATTGTATCAGCACTATTTATGCTAACATTTCTGGCGGCTTGCGAGGTTGACACCATGCCTCTGGAAGAAGGGTTGATGGGCACCCAAATGCTGGTTGAACCCGAAGCCCCCGAAACCAGCTAAAAACCGGTTGGCGGGTTTACGTCCGGTATTTGAATTTGGTGGCCAGCTTTTTGGCCGCAAATATCGTGACAATCGTGCCAAAGGTTGCGCCAAAAATCACGTCTCCCAGATAATGGGCGTTAACGGCCATGCGGCTGAACCCTGCCAGTATCGCAATTGCAAAAGCCGGAGCCGCCAGCCGCGGAAATAGAATTGCCAGCATGGTGGCAAAGGCAAATGCCATGGTGGTATGGCCCGATGGAAACCCCGCAAAATTGTTTTCAAAGGCAAAAGGTGAAAAGCCCAACGGGCCTTCGGTGTCAAACACATAGGGTCTGGCGCGCCCGATCATGTTTTTCAACAACAAGGCCGAAATGCCGGCAATCGCAGCCGGAATAAATAAAAATGTGCCATACCGCCACATTTTAACCCATAAAGGTCTGGGCTGGAAATAATTCAACACCAACCCTGTGGCGATAATCGCCAATGTCAGTATTGCCATCCATTCAGAATCGCCAAGATAGGTGATGTTCTGCCAAAGCACCTGTTGGCTGGCAAACGCGGGGCGGATGATTTCATATGCAAAACGATCAAGGAAAAATATTGAAAGCACCGAGAAGCCAAAGCCGGCAATGAAAAGCGTCAACAAAACCCGATCAGGTATTTTAAGCATGGTCTTCGCCATAAAAAAGGCCGCGCAATTGGTGTTGCGCGGCCGGTAATTTGTTTAAACAGCCTTTATTGAGGCTGTTCTGTGTCTTCGGCAGGTGCGTCAACAACAGGTTCTTCGGCGGCTTCGTCATCGTCGTCCAGCGCGGCAGCGCCGATATCGTCAAACAATTCGGCAATATCGAAATCTGCTTCGGCTTCGGCTTCGGCGTTCAGTTCCTGAATGGTTTTGCCCGAGGCTTGCAATTCTGCTTCCTCGGTGGAACGTGCCACGTTGATGGTGATGGTTGCCGAAACTTCGGGGTGCAACACGACTTGCATGTTATGCAAGCCCAGTTCCTTGACCGGAGCCGAAAGAACAACCTGTTTTTTATCAACGGTAAAGCCCTCGGCGGTGGCCATTTCGGCAGCGTCGCGGCCGGTAACCGAACCATAAAGCGACCCGGCATCGGATGCCGAGCGAATCACAACAAAAACCTGACCGTCAAGTTTGGCCGCCAGATTTTCAGCCTCGCCTTTGGTTTCAAGATTGTTGGCCTCCAGCTGCACACGCTGGGATTCAAACGCGGCCAGGTTGGCTTTGGTGGCGCGCAATGCTTTGCCCTGCGGCATCAGGAAATTGCGTGCAAAGCCGTTTTTGACATTAACAACATCGCCCATTTGGCCCAGTTTGGCCACGCGTTCAAGAAGTACTACTTGCATCGTATTTCTCCTATTTCACAGCATATGGCAGCAAGGCCAAGAAACGGGCGCGTTTGATGGCTTTTGCCAGCTCGCGTTGTTTTTTGGCGGATACCGCGGTGATGCGTGACGGCACAATTTTGCCACGCTCTGAAATGTAACGCTGAAGCAGCTTTACGTCTTTATAGTCGATTTTCTGGGCATTATCACCCGAGAAAGGACATGTCTTGCGACGGCGGAAAAATGGTTTGTTTGCCATGGTTTAAGGTCCTTTCTAATCGCGGCGCGGACGGCGGGGGCGCTCGTCACGGCTGTTTTTGGCTTGAATGACGGCTGATGGGCCTTCTTCGTGTTCGTCAACCTTGATGGTCATAACGCGCATGACATCGTCATGCAAACCCATCAGGCGTTCCATTTCCTTAACCGCAGGGGAAGGAGCATCGGAGCGCACAAAAGCATAATGGCCTTTGCGGTTTTTGTTGATTTTATAGGCCATGGTTTTCAGGCCCCAGTATTCGCTGTCAACGACTTTGCCGCCATTGTCGGTCAGAATACCGCCAAAATGTTCGATCAACCCTTCGGCCTGTGTATTTGACAGGTCCTGACGGGCAATAAATACGTGCTCATAGAGCGCCATATCATATTCCTTTATACAAGCGTGCTTCAACATGCGGCGTTAACATCCCCCATCCGCATTCGAGAGGCATCCGCGATCAAGAGATTGCAGGGGATTGGGGGGTTATAAGGCGGTTTGGGGGGAATGCAAGGGGGTTAGGCCGGTTGGAGTCGCGCCTGAAACCATTCCAGAACTGTTTCGCGGTTTGTTTGACCAGAGGCAAGGGCAACCACCAGATTTTCGAGGCCGTATCCGAGGTCGTCGGCAGCGTTGATCGGGTGCAGCTGGAAGCCGCTCCGGGTGACAAATAGCAATGTTGACATAACTGCGGTGCGCTTGTTTCCATCGGCAAAACCATGATTTTGCACCGCAGCTTCCATCAATGCGGATGCTTTTTCTTCAACCGTATCAAAATACCCGCAATAGGGCCGTGAAAGTGCAGATAACAGGCTGGATTTATTCAGTATCCCTGAACGTCCGCCCGATATGGCTAATGCTTCTTCGTGGATTTTTACAGCGTCGAAATAGGATACCACATAATGTGTGTTATCTGTCGGCAAGGCGTTTCAGCATGTCGCTATAGTCATGGATCAAAGTATCAATAACTTTGTCGGACTCACCTTCGGTTTGGACATCCTCGGTCTTGCCCGTTGCAACTTCGCGCAATTCATACGAATTACCCCCAGAGGCATTTTTGCCTTTGTTGGTGACGGTCCATTGAACATTATTTTCATTTTGCGACGCGAGTGCCATTGGGTTTTCCTGTATCTGTTAACTTGTTATATAGGAAATCGTTTAACAAATGCAAAACAAAACCTGGTGCATTTATGCTGACCAGCAAGCGGAGGGTGCTGTCCCCCCTTGGGCAGCGCTCAACTCACCCCTGGGATATTTAAGCGAAATAGAATGGTGATCAATTGAAAGCTTCGTAAGCATTAATGTGCAATGGCATGATTGCCCACTTAGCTATTTGCGGCGGCTATCTCTTTCCTGAAATCCATCAAACTTATTTGATCTACTCCAATTTCGTTTAGAAAGACGGATATAGCTTCACAAGATTTTGTGCTTAGAGCAACTTGAAACCCTCTTGCCACCATTTTCTTTGTCCACCATCGGATATTTTCTGGATGCCGGTTTTTAGAATAAGTTTGATAAACAAAAAACGTTTGAGCACCGAGCTCTAAAGACTCTGTCTCCACATTTGACAAAGTTTGAATGAAAATCTGACCGCGTGACTTACCCATATTTCCGATCATTTCCATAATAAACTCAGGTTTTACATTTAGTGATTTTGCTAACCGCCAAACGGCACCAACCGGTGCAGGTGGTTTTTTGTAAAACCAGAACATGTAAGCGAAGCCAAGGATCAAAAGAATTGGGGTTAAGATTTGCCAGGACACAACTACCTCCAAAAACCACATGCTTACTTATTTTTTGATAAATTCAACCTTTATTAGATCTTGTTTCTGCGCCGAATTGGTTGATAGGCACAATTTTCTCGGCCGTTTGGGGCTAGTTGGGAATGATAATGTTGTCATTCCCTTCTAGCTCGGGATATAAATTTCTATAACAAATTTAGTTGGTGAGGAATCCCCATGACAAAAGCATTTATTTTCCCCGGTCAAGGGGCGCAATCCATTGGCATGGGCAAGGATCTGGCCGAGGCTTATCCAGCGGCCAAGGTTGTGTTTGATGAAGTCGACGCGGCGCTGGGCCAGAACCTGTCGCGCTTGATCTGGGAAGGCGATATTGCGGAACTTACCCTGACAGAAAATGCCCAACCTGCCTTGATGGCCACATCCATGGCGGCCATGGCAGCGCTGAATGCCGAGGGGGTTCAGGTAACCGACGCGGCGTTTGTGGCGGGGCATTCCTTGGGCGAATATTCGGCGCTATGCGCGGCGGGGGTGATTTCGCTGGCTGATACAGCGCGGTTATTGAAAATTCGTGGCAAAGCCATGCAAGATGCAGTGCCGGTCGGGGTTGGTGCGATGGCCGCATTGCTGGGGCTTGATTTTGCAGCCGCATCCGCTGTGGCTGAACAGGCCGCCGAGGGCGAAGTGTGCCAAGCGGCGAATGACAATGACCCGGGGCAGGTGGTGGTTTCGGGCCACAAAGCAGCGGTTGAGCGCGCTTGTATTTTGGCCAAAGAAGCCGGTGCAAAACGCGCAATTATTCTGCCAGTGTCGGCGCCGTTTCATTGTGCGTTGATGAAGCCTGCCGCTGACGTCATGGAAACGGCATTAAGCGAAGTTGAATTCAAAACGCCCAGCGTGCCGGTTGTGGCCAATGTCGCCGCGGCGGCGGTGGATGCGCCTTTGTTGATCCGTAATTTGCTGGTGGATCAGGTCACGGGGTCGGTGCGCTGGCGGGAATCGGTTT
>JALSGU010000193.1 GCA_026982575.1 Paracoccaceae bacterium
GGCGGCATCGAGGTTGAACACGAGGGTATGAAATCTTTCATCCGTCGTTCCGACCTGTCGCGGGATCGTGCCGAGCAACGCCCCGAGCGGTTTAATGTGGGTGACAAAGTCGACGCCCGCGTGACCAATATTGACAAAGCCAGCCGCCGGTTGGGCCTGTCGATCAAGGCGCGTGAAATTGCCGAGGAAAAAGAAGCCATTGAACAATATGGGTCTTCGGATTCAGGCGCATCTTTGGGTGATATTCTTGGCGCTGCGCTTAAAGGCAAAGACGAATAACCCTTGAAGGTATGATGTTTTGCTTTGGCGGGACACAACTGGAGCGGCGCCTGATTGGCGCCGTTTCGCATTGTTGGGGCGAATCGTGCATGGCGGGGATATAGGTTTTAGGGACGGTTTTTCGGGATCGTCAGCTTAATTTTCATATTCATTTGCTTTGTTTGGGGGATTATTGGCGAAAAACCGCTGCGAACAGGGTTTTACACAAGAATTACGCGAGATTATTGTGACGTTAGCTTCCCAATAAGGAATAACCCTGCCAATATGTCGGAATAGTAAGGTTTATATGAGTTGTGCTGGGCGGAGCACTTTTGAGTAAAAGCAAAAACGTCAAAAAAGGAAGCCGAAATGATAAAATCGGAACTGGTCCAAAAAATTGTTGATGAAAACCCGCACCTGTATCAACGGGATGTGGAGCGGATTGTCGGCACAATATTCGATGAAATTATAGATGCGATGGCCGTCGGTAAAAGGGTTGAGCTGCGCGGGTTTGGTGCATTTTCAATCAAGAAACGCGACGCACGTGTGGGGCGCAACCCGCGTACTGGCGAATCGGTCAGGGTTGAGGAAAAATACGTGCCGTTTTTCAAAACCGGAAAGCTGCTTCGGGACCGTTTGAACGGCAGTTGACCCCCTTTCCATGAGAGCCTAATGCGTTACATTCGTTATACTATTTTTGCAGTCTTTATGATTGTTCTGGTGTCTTTGGCATTGGCCAATCGTGGGTTGGTGATGGTGGCATTGCTGCCTGAAGGCCTGCCGATGGCGGCTGGTTTACAGCTTGAATTACCGCTATTTGCCATCATCTTTGCGGCCATTCTTGTGGGGCTGGTTCTGGGTTATGTGCTGGAATATTTTCGCGAACATAAATATCGCAGAAAAGCCGCCGTGAAAAACCGCGAGGCGGCGCAATTATCGGCCGAGGTGGCACAGCTTAAAAAAGAAAGCGGCACGGATGATGACGACGTGCTTGCGATTCTGGCCAAATGAATGTCAAAATCTGCGGGCTGACCACGGCGCAATCGCTAATCACGGCTGTTGATGCGGGGGCGCGGTATGTCGGGTTTGTGTTTTTTAAGAAATCCCCGCGACATCTGGAAACCCGCCAAGCAGCGGCATTGGCGCTGGAAGTTCCGGCAGGGGTTGCAAAGGTTGCATTGACGGTAAATGCCTCGGATGCCGATCTTGACGCCATCGTTAACAATGTGCCGCTGGATATGCTGCAATTACACGGATCGGAATCGCCTGCGCGGGTGGTTGAGCTTCGCGCGCGGTATGGCCTACCGGTGCTAAAGGCCGTTGGCATTCGTGATGCGGATGATCTGGCAGCGCTGGATGAATACAGCGCTGTGGCTAACCAGATACTGGTGGATGCCAAACCACCGCGCAATGCGGTGTTGCCCGGTGGCAATGGTCTGGCCTTTGACTGGCGCTTGATCGCCAATCGCCGCTGGCCGGTGCCCTGGATGCTGGCAGGGGGGCTGACGCCTGATAATGTGGCAGAGGCCATTGCGCTGACAGGGGCCACACAGGTGGATGTGTCATCCGGCGTGGAATCAGCGCCGGGGGTTAAGGATACGGCATTGATCAAAGCGTTTATTGCCGCCGCTGGCTGATCTATGTATAGAGACCCAAAGATAACAAAAGGGGCAAGCCATGGGCGATTTGCGCAATTCTTATCAATCGGGTCCGGATGAACAGGGCCGTTATGGCATTCATGGCGGGCGGTTTGTTTCCGAGACATTGATGCCGCTTATTCTGGATCTTGAGGCGGAATACGAGCGCGCTAAAACCGACCCTGATTTCTGGGCGGAAATGGATGATCTGTGGAAACATTATGTGGGCCGGCCCAGCCCGCT
>JALSGU010000194.1 GCA_026982575.1 Paracoccaceae bacterium
TGTTTGCGGTGCAGTAGATAAATTCAAACGCCGCGCGGATGATAACGAGGAATCGTTGCGCACCCGCTTGATGGCTTATTACAAAGACACCTCGCCTCTGATCGGGTATTATTATGCCAAAGGCCAGCTGAAACGGGTTAACGGGCTGGGCGAAATTGACGAGGTTGCCGGCGCTATCAAGGCAGCATTGGCTATTTAGAATTATATCGGCAATACTCCGCAAAAACCGGAGGCCAATATGATACCCGCAATTCGTGTTGAAAACCTGACCAAGAATTACGGCAAGGTTCAGGCATTATCCGGCCTTGATATCAACATCCTGCAGGGCGAGGCATTTTGCCTGCTTGGCCCAAACGGTGCCGGTAAATCCACCGCCATAAATCTGATGCTGGGGCTTGGCAAAGCTGACAGCGGTAATATTCAGGTGTTTGGCCAGCCGCCGCAGTCAAAAGCGGCGCGACAAATGCTGGGCTATGCAGCACAAGACACCGACTTTCCGCCCTTTCTCAAGGTGCGCGAAATTATCGCTCTGGTGCGGTGTCATTTTGAAAACCCCCTAAGCGAAGCAGAGCTGCTGGACGGGTTTGGCCTTGCCAAGCTTGCCGACCGTTATACCGGCGGTTTTTCCGGTGGTGAGCGGCGGCGGTTATCGCTGGCGCTGGCATTTGCGGGGCGCAGCAAAATAGTGTTTCTGGACGAACCCACCGTTGGCCTTGATGTCAAATCACGCTGCAACTTTTGGGATTATACCAATAATTTTGTTAAACAAGGCGGCACCGTGGTGGTGACCACCCATCATATAGACGAAATCGAAACATTGTCTGACCGGATATGTATTATAAATAACGGCAAAAACCGGCTTTCCGGCACGGTGCGCGAAATCAGGGACAGCCTTGGCCAGAAACGGGTTTTGCTAAAATGTGTCAACTTGCCGGACCTGCCCGGGATTTTGGATTGTGAAAATGACAATGGCGATATTTCCATTAACACATCAGACGCAGATGCATTGGTGCGCGCACTGGTGAACAGCGGCGCGGTATTTTCTGATCTCGAAATCCGCTCTGCTACGCTGGAAGAAGCCTTGAACGCACAGAGTTTGGAGGATAAATAACCATGCGCCGTTATTGGACATCCAGCCTGATGCAACTAAAATCGGTATTTCGTCTTCCGGCATTCTGGATACCCACTCTGATTTTTCCGCCAATGCTTTATGCAATGTTCGGGGCCGGTGGTTCTGGCCCGGCGGCAAATTACCCGATGGCATCTTTTGCGGTTTTTGGCGTGATCGGCGTAGCCTTGTTTCAGTTTGGCGTTTCCATTGCCCAAGACCGCGAAACCCATTGGGAGCGGTACCGGCGCACCTTGCCCGGTGCTTTTGGCCCGCGCCTTGCGGCGCAACTGGTCAGCGCTTTGGTGTTTTCGCTTTTGGTGGTTGCGCTGGTGGTTTTGGCAGCCCTGATATTATCTGAACCCACCCTTGATCTGCTCGGCTATATCAAGCTGGGGTTTTCCAGCTTGTTGATCTCGGTGCCTTTTGTGATGATGGGCATTGCGCTTGGCTATTGGGCCAGCTCAAAATCAGCGGTGGGGATTGCCAATCTATTTTATTTGCCGCTGGCCTATTTTGGTGGATTGTGGATGCCGCCGCAGCAATTGCCGGATTTTGTCGCCAAAATTTCACCACTCACCCCAACCCGCAATGCGGCTGAAATTGTCTGGGCGGCTGTTGGTCATCAGCCGGTGCCGATGCTATCTGTTTTGTGGCTTTTGGGTTATACTGTAGTGTTTGCGGTTATCGCCTATATCGGCTATAATCGCGATGAAAACCGGCGCTATGCCTGACCGGTTTGGCCGGTGGAAATTCAATAAAATTTGATATTGACGCGGCCCAAACTGTCCCTATAATCCGCGCTCTCTTGATCGAGAGTCGTTTATTTTCCGAATCAACCGGATCTATGAAAAATCGGCCCTGTAAGGGTAAGGCACATCAATGCTAATGATGTGTTTTTGTTGTGAAAAAAGGTTCCGGAGCTACGGATCCGCAAACAAAAATGGAGAGCCAATTTGGCACGTATCGCCGGGGTAAACATCCCCACACATAAGCAGGTGCAAATCGCCCTGACCT
>JALSGU010000195.1 GCA_026982575.1 Paracoccaceae bacterium
TGATTGTATCTTAAAATGATTGACTAGTAAATTAAAGCTCTATCCCCGACTCAAAACGACGCATTTTCTTACCATCATCTGTGTACATACTGATGCCTTTAAAAGTGTACTCCTCACCTAACCCTGATGCATGTCTAAGTTTATAGTATGAAGGACGACTACGCTTTTTGCATAGTACTAGCATCTTTTCTATGTGTTCTTTGGTGGGTGAAAGTTCATCGCCTTGTTCGTTGATGAAGATGAGTTTTTTTAGTAGGTTTAGGGTGTGTTGTTTGTTTGGCATATTTTTTTCTTTTATCTTAGTTATATCTTCACAAAGTATAACTAAATTCTAGCTATAATCCCACCATGCAAACCCTACCCATCACCCACGTCATACCCCAAGTCAAAGAGAAATTACTCCAACACAACAGACTCATACTCCAAGCCCCTCCAGGAGCAGGGAAAACCACTGCCCTACCTCTTGCCTTGCTAGATGAGCCGTGGTTAGAGGGCAAGACCATCATCATGTTGGAGCCTAGACGTTTAGCAGTGAGGATGTCGGCTATCAGGATGGCTGAAATGTTGGGTGAAAAGGTGGGTGAGCGTGTGGGGTATCAGATAAAGATGGACTCGCAATACTCCAAACAGACCAAAATCCTCATAGTTACAGAGGGGATACTCACACGTAAGCTACAGGCGGATCCTAGCCTAGAAGATGTAGCACTCATCATCTTTGATGAGTATCATGAGCGTTCACTTCATGCGGACTTGTCTTTGGCTCTGAGTTTGGAGTCGCAGGCTGTGTTGCGTGAGGACTTGAAGCTTCTTGTCATGTCTGCTACGCTCAATACCACGGCACTATCACATATGCTAGATGCCCCACTGGTCGCAAGCGAAGGACGTGCCTACCCTGTGGAGCGTTACTACCTAGACCCAACTACCACGCAACCCACAGCCAAAGCACTACCAAGCTACATCGCCAAGCGTGTTTTGAAGTGCTTAGAGAAGGAAGAGGGAAACATACTAGTCTTTCTAGCAGGTGTACGGCAGATAAAAGAGGTGCAGAAGTATCTGCTAGAAGCCAAGCTAAAAGAGGTCTACATCGCCACACTCTATGGTAACCTAAGCAAAGCAGAGCAAGACAGAGCCATCAAAGCCCCACCTAAAGGCACACGAAAAGTAGTTCTAAGCACCAACATCGCCCAAACCTCTCTGACTATAGAAGGTATCAAAATAGTCATAGACTCTGGGCAACAGAATGTCTCTGTCTTTAGCCCCTTTTCAGGCATGAACACCCTAGAGAGACGGCACATATCCGAAGACTCCGCCACCCAAAGGGCAGGACGTGCAGGACGGCTTAGTGCAGGTAAGGCGTATCATATCTGGCACAAGTCCAAGATACTCCAAAAGCACGACACCCCTGAGCTACTCCTGGCAGACCTTACACCACTGGTGCTAGAACTTGCCCTATGGGGTACAGATAACATCCATGACCTACAGTGGCTAGACACCCCACCCTCTACGGCTATCAGCCATGCGAAAACCCTATTAATGCAACTGGGTGCCTTAGATGACAAGGGCATCATCACCCCTCATGGTAGGGCTATGAGTGGGTATGGGCTACACCCTAGACTATCGCACATGATGCTCAAAGCCAAAGCCCTAAACCTTAGCTACGAAGCTTCACTGCTTGCTACGCTGCTCACAGAAAAAGATATCTACACTAGACCCCATAAAGAGGTAGATATAGCTGGGCGTCTAGAAGACCTACATGCACTGGTACAAGGTAACATAGTAAATAATATCAATACAAAACATGCACGCTATATCTTAGCTAATGCCAAGCGACTAGAGCCAGTACAAAAAGCCACCCTAGACAAAACACACCTAGGTGTACTCCTAGCCTACGCCTACCTAGAACGCATAGCCAAAGTACGAGGCACAAAAGAGCAAACCTACCTACTAGCCAATGGTAAAGGAGCTAGACTCCACACAGACGAAGCCCTAGCCCAAGCACGCTACATTGTCATAGCTGACCTCGATGCCAAAGCTACCCATGCGAGCATCTACAAAGCCATCGCACTAGAGGAAGCAGATATATTTACCTACCTCAAAGCACACATAACCAAAGAGCA
>JALSGU010000196.1 GCA_026982575.1 Paracoccaceae bacterium
CGCGGACCAGACCCAAGCAGGCGAATATCATTGGCGATTTTGAAAACACTGGCGGCAACGGTTTTAAGCGCGCCCGAAATTTCAACCAGCGCGTCATGGGCGGCCAGAGCCTCAAACTTATTAGGGGTGGTCACAAATGGCAGGCCGGTGATTTTGGCCATATTTGCAGCAACTATTTTGGCCCAGTCTTTGTCGGTGTTAAGCCCTGTGCCAACAGCCGTGCCGCCCTGCGCCAGCGGATAGATGTTTTTCAAGGCGTGGCGCACGCGCGCAATGCCCTGTTCAACCTGAAACGCATAACCACCAAATTCTTGGCCCAATGTCAGCGGTGTGGCGTCTTGGGTATGGGTGCGGCCGATTTTGATGATGTCTTTGAAATCATCTGCCTTGGCCGCCAATGCCTTGTGCAGTTTTTCCAGCCCCGGTAGCAATATTTCATGGGTCGAGGTGGCAATGGCAATATGCATCGCGGTTGGAAATGTATCGTTGGAGGATTGCCCCATATTGCAATGATCATTGGGATGCACAGGGGTTTTGGAGCCAATCTCCCCGCCCAGCATTTCAATGGCCCGATTGGCGATTACCTCGTTTGCGTTCATGTTTGATTGGGTGCCGGACCCTGTTTGCCAGACCACCAGCGGGAAATTATCATCCCATTTGCCCGATACCACTTCGGATGCGGCATTGATAATGGCTGTTCCGATATCATCGGGCAGTTTTCCAGATGCCAGATTGGCCTCGGCGCAGGCCTGTTTGACAACGCCCAATGCGCGCACAATGGCGATGGGCTGTTTTTCCCAGCCGATGGGAAAATTCATCAGGCTGCGCTGGGTTTGCGCACCCCAGTATTTATCGGCAGGTACTTCTAACGGGCCAAAGCTGTCGGTCTCGGTGCGGGTCATAAGCATTTCCTTATTTTTTGCGGAATGTATCGAGGCTGACAACATCACCCTCTTTGGCGATTTCTTCGACGGCAACGTCAATTTGTGTTTCTGCGGGGGTTGTTTTTGTTGGCATTGTATCAAAACGCAACCCGAATTCAGCCGAAGGATCAGCAAATGCGGTGATTGCGTCAAACGGTATAACCATGGGTTCGGGGGTGTTGTTGAAATTCAGCGTAATGGTAAACCGGTCGGCCATAATCGCCAGATTATCAAACCATTCCTGCATAACAATAGTCATTTCATCGGGGAATTTGTCTTTTAACCAAGGTGCCAGATCAACCCCTGCATGGCTGGTTTTGAAGGTGATGAAAAAATGATGCGCCCCCGGAAGCCCGTCAACCGCGACTTCTTCCAGCAAGCTTTTCACCATATTTTTCATGGCGACCTGCATCAAAGCATTCATTTCTGATTGCATGCGTTGCTTGTAATCGATGGTTTTGGTCATGTTCCGCATCCTTTGTGGTTGGGGCATTGATAGACAGTTCCATAGCCGGACAAAAGCGTAAATTAACCATAAACTACAAAAGCAATGCTGGCTCGGATGGTTTAGCAGCTTGATGACCTTTAGGTCTTGGCTGTCCTAAAGATATGAATTTCATGCAAATAATTCTGATTCGGGCGTATAAATTTGTTTAATGATTGTTAAAGGAGTTCACGATGGCTGGTATTTGCCCCTCTGATTTACAAATAAGGTGCCCTGCCGAGCTTAAAATACCCATTGGCAAAAAGCCAAAGGCAAGGTTGGAAAACTGATTAAAACCGGCCTCGGGGCCGAGCTTAAAAAACTTGCGATCATGCTTAAAAAGGTTGATATGGCCAAGTTGGATCCAGCCAGCAGCCCGTCAAAAACCCTGGAAGAGTTGACCAAAAAATTGTTCTGGCCAAAAAAGAATATGCGCCAAGGGTTGAACCGATTTGCAAACAGCTTGGTGTTATTCAAACCAAAGGGCACTGTTGCATTAAGTCTGTGGTTTGTTGATATTCACAGTTTTCCATTACCGAGGTTGCCGATGTCACGCCCTGATCCGTTCAAAGACCACGGCTTTCCACCCGGGATCACCCTGTTAGCCGTGGGCCGGAACTGCCGCTATGCGCTTTCTTATCTGGATGCTCGCGATATGTTATCTGAACGCGGCGCCTGAGTTGATGCAGCCACGGCTTACAGAC
>JALSGU010000197.1 GCA_026982575.1 Paracoccaceae bacterium
CCATTCCTCGAAGGGCAGATTGCTGGTGATAAGTGTCGAGCCTTGCTCATAGCGCTGCGAGATCAGTTCGAACAGCAATTCTGCGCCGATTTTGCTCAGCGGCACAAAACCGAGTTCATCGATGATTAGCAGTTTGACCTTGGCCAGTTGCCGCTGGCGACGCAGCAGGCGTTTTTCGTCACGGGCCTCCATCAGTTCATTGACCAGCGCGGCGGCTGTGACAAACGCCACCGGCAGGCCCTTTTGGCAAGCTGCCAGGCCCAAGCCGAGAGCAATGTGGGTTTTTCCCGTGCCGCTGGGGCCAAGGGCGATGACGTTTTCTCGCCGCTCGATCCAGTCGCAGCGCGCCAGTTCCAGCACCATCATTTTGTTTAGACCGGGAATTGCTTTGAAGTCGAAGCTGTCCAGGCTCTTCACGGCAGGGAACTTGGCCGACTTGATCCGCCGCTCCACCATGCGCCGTTCGCGATCAATCAGTTCCAGTTCTGTCAGGCGGGCCACCCTCTCGTTGATTGCTATGCAATCAACTGCCGGGCAATGGGTATCGCACATGGTCCAGCCCCTCGGCGGCACAGATGCGGGCCTGCTTGTCATGTTCGCGCAGGAATGTCGGCAGGCGCAGGGTTTTGAGATGATGGGCCAGCAGCAGTTCGGGGGCTTTGCTCATGATGTCGCCCCCGTCAGCAAGCTCATATAGGCCGAAGCCGAAGTGGTCTCCACGTTCATTCTGGGCAGAAACGGATAGGTGTCCAGATCCAACCGTGGCGGGCGGTGTTCTACACGGCATAGAGCCAAGTGTTTTATAGCATCAAAGCTGATCGCCCTGTTGTGCAAGGCATCCTTTATCGCGCCGTGCAGTTCTTCCATCCCGAAGCGCTCCAGTAGCCGCAATACCTGCACATACTCCCGCTTTCCGGATTTACCCTGGCGCGCTTCCAGAAGCCGTTGAAGCGTGCCAAAGGCTCTGGGCAATTTCCAACCCTGTAAGGGCGCAGCCTGGTCAAAGGCCATGATCTTGCGCTCGATCAGCGGCAGGTAATGCAGCGGATCATAGACCATATCGCCATTCTCGTAAGAACGGGGGTGGTCTGCAATCACCTCGGCCACACAGCCGATTACGACACGATCAACAAAGCCCCTGATCCAGACATCCCTGTGGCCATAGGCAACCGGCACGGAATAATCATTGCCACGGTAGCGTACCATCGAAGTGGATGTCACTTGTCCGCTTTGTAAATCGCAAGCCTCAAACGGCACAGCCGGCAATGCCTGCATCGCAGCCAGATCCGCCTTCAGCCGTTCGCCAATGCTGACCTTGTGGCCCCGCAGGATATTACCTTGCCGTGCAAGGCACTGCTGTTCCAGGTAATCGTTAAAGGAACCCCAGTCAGGGAAGTGCGGCATGGGCACCATGAAGTTGCGCCGTGCGTAACCCACCAGTCCCTCGACCTTGCCTTTATCATTGCCCTTTCCAGGACGACCATACCTGTCATCAATCACATAGGGCGCATCCAATCTGACCGGATTCATGTATTTACCGCACAACCCGAGGCAGCGTTTGCGCCAGCAAATGCGTTCGGGTTGTGTGGTGAATTCAATTGGATTGGATTTGCTCTAATGCGACAGCATCGCACTGAAGCGCTGCGTGCGTTTGCGGGTTTTGTCTGGCATGATCCTGGCAACCAGACACCGGTCATTGTCATACAGGATCGACAGAGGAACCGCCCCGAAGAACGCAAAGGCGTGCACATGACCGTCTAACCATGCTTCTGTGTTCGCAGCAGGGTAAGCCCTGATGTAACAGGCATCGCTGTGCGGTAGATCAAAGGCAAAGAAATAGGCCTTTTGCTCCACACCACCAATCACAACCAGTGCTTCACCAAAGTCCGCCTGCGCATGGCCCGGTCGATGGCTCAACGGCACAAACATCTCTTTGCTGCCGCGCTTCTTGCTGCGGACGTAATCCTTCACAATCGTATAACCGCCGGTGAACCCGCATTCGCTCCGCAGCCGGTCAAATATCCGCTTGGCCGTATGGCGCTGCTTGCGCGGACGCCCCTTGTCCTCCGCAAGCCAGATATCAATCTGATCCGTAAACCCATCCAGCT
>JALSGU010000198.1 GCA_026982575.1 Paracoccaceae bacterium
ATAGGTGTAAACGGTAAGGGTGTTTGTTTGCGCCCAACTGGCCCCCGCAAGGGTCAAAAGGGCCGCAGTTGTCAGGATATTTTTCATCATTTTTCCATTCTTCTGCGGCGTATGTCAGATGAAGGGGAAAACCCGATGCACCTTCCCTACGCCGGTATGATCCGGTTCAGGTTCTACGGGTTTGCGTTATGCTTCTCAGGCCATATGGCCTCCCCGAGGTGGGTATGAACATAGGGCAGCACCCGAAAAGTGCAAGCCGTATCAAAACCGCTTTTCGTCTCGGTGCGCATGCGGTATTGGTTGGGTAAGGGAGTATTGCCATGTCAATGAATTCATTTGGCCATTTGTTCAGGGTCACCACTTGGGGCGAAAGCCACGGGCCGGCATTGGGTGCCACGGTTGATGGTTGCCCGCCAAACGTGCCGGTGGATGCGGGTATGATTCAAGCCTGGCTGGATATGCGCAAACCCGGGCAAAACAAATACACCACCCAGCGGCAAGAACCCGATCAGGTAGAGATTTTATCGGGGGTTTATCAGGGCAAAACCACCGGAACGCCGGTGCAGTTGATGATTAAAAACGTTGATCAGCGCTCAAAAGATTATAGCGACATTGCTGAAAAATTTCGCCCCGGCCATGCGGATTACAGCTATTTTCTGAAATACGGCAATCGAGACCCGCGTGGCGGCGGCAGATCAAGCGCGCGCGAAACCGCAGCGCGTGTTGCAGCGGGCGGGCTGGCGCGCGCGGCAATCAGCAGCGTTTTTGCTGGCATCAAAATCAAGGGATATATGGTGCAGATGGGGCCACATAAAATTGACCGCGCGAATATGGATATTGACCAGATCGACCAGAACCCGTTCTGGACGCCGGATGCTAAAGCGGCTGAAAAATGGGCGGTATATCTGGATGATTTACGCAAATCCGGCAACTCGGTCGGTGCAATTATCGAGGTTATTGCCAGCGGCGTGCCAGCGGGATTGGGCGCGCCTGTCTATGCCAAGCTTGATACCGATATTGCCACGGCGATGATGTCTATCAATGCGGTCAAGGCTGTGGAAATCGGTGCAGGCATGTCAGCGGCCATGCTGACCGGCGAAGAAAACGCTGATGAAATTAACATGGGACCAAACGGGCCTGAATTTACCAGCAACCATGCGGGCGGAATTCTGGGCGGCATCAGCACGGGGCAGGATATTATCTGTCGCTTTGCAGTTAAACCGACGTCGAGCATTTTGAAATCTCGCCGCACGATTACCAAGACGGGCAAGGATGCCGAGATCATCACCAAGGGCCGCCACGACCCTTGTGTGGGTATCCGCGCGGTGCCGGTGGGCGAGGCGATGATGGCCTGTGTTATTCTCGACCATCTGTTGTTGCATCGCGGCCAGATCGGCGAAAACCAGGGAAAAATAGGAGCATAAAATGGAATGGTATGTTGAGCTTGGCATGAATGTGCTGGTCGCCTTGGCGATATTGATCGGGGCGCTGTGGCTGTCCAGCTTTGCCAAAAAGCGCATTATCTGGCTGGGTCTGAAATACGAGGAACTGGACGATACCCTGTTTATTTTCCTTGCCAGTCTGGCGCGATATGCAATTCTGGCGATTGCGCTTACTTTTGTTTTGGCGCGGTTCGGCATTCAGACCACATCCTTGATTGCGCTGCTGGGTGCGGCTGGTCTGGCGATCGGACTGGCCTTGCAAGGCACGTTATCGAATTTGGCAGCGGGGGTAATGTTGCTGGGGTTCCGGCCTTTCAAGATGGGCGATTTTGTTGATGTGGCGGGGCATTCTGGCACCGTCAAGGCGATTAGCCTGTTTACCACAGAATTGGCGACATCCGACAATGTGCAGATAACCGTGCCAAACGGCGATATCTGGGCATCAAGCATTGTCAATTATTCGTTTTATGACAAACGCCGCTGTGATCTGACCATCGGGGTTTCTTATGACGCGGACCTGAAAAAGACCGAGGCGGTTTTGTTGAAAATTATTGCGGCAGATGACCGCGCCATGAGCGACCCCGCGCCATTTGTTGCAGTGACAAATCTGGGGGACAGCTCGGTTGATTTTTCAATGCGGGTCTGGGCGACCAA
>JALSGU010000199.1 GCA_026982575.1 Paracoccaceae bacterium
TCACCCGCCAGACCTTGTTTTTCTCGGCCACGATGGCACCTGAAATCACCCGCATCACCGAAGAATTCCTGCACAACCCCGTGCGGGTCGAGGTCGCGCGTCAGGCGACAACTTCGGAAACGATTACACAGGCCGTCTGTGAATTCACGCCCAGTCGCAAAGACCGCACAGCCAAGGAAAAGCGCGACGTTATGCGCGCGATTATGACAGCCGAGGGCGACGCCCTGACCAACGCCATTATTTTTTGCAATCGCAAAGTAGACGTTGATATTGTTGCAAAATCCCTGAAGAAACACGGGCTGGATGCCAACCCTATCCACGGCGATCTGGACCAGACCACGCGGATGAAAATTCTTAATTCTTTCCGTGATGGCGAATTAAAATTTTTAGTGGCCTCCGATGTGGCGGCGCGCGGGCTTGATATCCCGAATGTCAGCCATGTTTTCAATTTCGACGTGCCGATTCACGCCGAAGATTACGTGCATCGCATTGGCCGCACCGGCCGCGCGGGGCGCAAAGGCAAGGCCATTACCATTGCCGTGCCATTTAACAAAAAACATCTGGATGCAATCGAAGAACTGGTAAAACAGGAAATTCCGCGTATGGACAACCCGTTGGCAAAAGCCGCGCCGCAAAAATCAAAGGCTGAACAGCAAACACCTGAAAAATCGGCGCCGGCAAAAGCAGCTGAAAAACCGGCTGAAACCTCAAATAAGCCAGAACTGCAAAAACAGCGCGCTCCGCGCCCGCCTCGCCAGGATAACCGGCGTGGTGGCGGTGGCCGCTCTCCCATGGGGATGGGCGATCATATGCCGGCGTTCATGACACGGCCGGTTAAACTATCGGCAGATCGTGATGGGCACGTGGCAATTGTTGAACCTGTAGAAGCAGCTGTTGAACCCGTAGCAGAAGTTAAGGAAAAGCCAAAACGCAAATCACGCGCCAAAACCAAGCCGGTGGTTGAAGAAGCTGTTCAGGATATAACCGCTGAGGAACCGAAAAACGAAACGGTTGCTGAAAAGCCAAAACGCAAACCGCGCACCCGCACCAAGGCCCCGGCAGCTGTTGAAGAAACTGCTGAAATCGCCGAAGCAGCACCGGCAAAACCCAAACGTAAATCGCGGGCAAAAGCCAAAGCACCGGTTGACGCGGTTGAAGCCGAAGCAGCGCCGGAAAAACCCAAGCGTAAATCGCGCACTAAAACCAAAGCACCGGCTGCCGAAACTGAAACAGAGGCTGAAGCCAAGCCCGAAAAGCCCAAACGCAAATCACGCGCCAAGGCCAAAGCACCAGATGAAGGTGCTGAAACCGAGGCCAAGCCCGAAAAACCAAAACGCAAACCGCGTAAAACCAAGGCCAAAGCCACCGAAGCTCCGACACCAGAGCCAGAGGCAAAACCGGAACCTGAAAAGCCCAAAAAACGGGCGCGGATATCGGCCAAGGCCCCAACTGCTGAAGAATAAAAAAAACGCCCCGAAATGGGGCGTTTTTTTATGGCAGGCGGTAATCCTGCCAAACCGCCCGACCCAAAGCCGAGCAAAGCGAGGCCACCGCCAGCGGCAGGTTATGCTTATTCAGCCACCATGCGATTGATCAAAACCGTGCAGACCGGTTTTTTGCCTATCGCGGCTTTACAAACGCGGTTACTGGCCCGCGCGACAATCATTTCAACCGCATCATCATCGTTCAGCGCGCCGCGTTTGGCTTTGCGCAGATCGTTTTCAATGGCTTCTTCCAGCAATCCATCCAGACCGTTTTTAGCGTTCTTGGCATCGGGCAAACCGTGGCCTTCGGCCCAAACGCCGTCGATCAACCCCTGATCTTCATCGATCATCAGGCTAACTACCACATGCCCGCGCATGGCAAATTGCAACCGCTGGCGCACGATACCATCCAGCGCGCCGATCAAAACCGTGCCATCCAGATATAACCGACCCGTATCAATATTTTCAACGGTTTTGGCGTTATTTGTAATATCAACCATCACCCCGTTCGGGGCAATCACGGCTTTGCGGCCATTGCCCTCGGACAAGATCACATGTTCGCGCAGATGCCGGTATTCGCCGTGCATCGGAATGACCAGATCAGGGT
>JALSGU010000200.1 GCA_026982575.1 Paracoccaceae bacterium
CTCTGGCTCTGGCTCTGGCTCTGGCTCTGGCTCTGGCTCTGGCTCTGGCTCTGGCTCTGGCTCTGGCTCTGGCTCTGGCTCTGGCTCTGGCTCTGGCTCTGGCTCTGGCTCTGGCTCTGGCTCTGGCGTGTTTTCTTTTTCGATTTCAATTTCGGGTGCGGAAGGTTCGGTTTTAGGCGTGAAATCCTGCACCACAGCTGGCTCGGACAGCCCTTCGGCGTCGTTAATTCCCACCATCGGCGCTGCGCCTTCGGGCATTTGGTTCCAGCGTTTCAGGCAGGCGCTACATTCCACTTCGCGTCCCTGAGCGGGAATCGCCGAGGCGCTTACGTCATATTGAGCTTGGCAGTTTGGGCATGTTATCCGCATAAAAAATCCTGTCTTTCAATCCGTTTTCCGATTGATTTGCCTCAAATATAGTCTACGGGCTGCTGGTTTAATAGTCCAGATACCGCTGTGATCATCACGGGGTTGAGATTGCCGCCTTGACGTGAGATTGTCACGCAAATTCGCATGGAGAAATACGTGATTTCGCTTACTAATGCCGCTTTTGGTTATGGCTCGGTACCAATTATTCGGAATGTGACGCAGGAATTGCCGGCAGGGTCATTCCATTTTCTGACCGGCCCTTCGGGTGCCGGCAAAACCACTTTGTTGAAAATGTGTTATCTGGCATTACGCCCCCAGCAAGGAAAAATTGAGGTTTTCGGGCAGGATGTTGCCAAAATGACCCGTGATCAGGTTTCGAATATGCGCCGCAAAATTGGCGTTGTGCATCAAGATTGCCAGTTTCTTGACCACTTGACAGTGCAGGAAAACATCGCGCTGCCGTTAAAGGTTTCGGGGCGTAATGTTGATGAAAATATGGATAATCTGATGGATTTGCTAAGCTGGGTTGGTATGAATCACCGGATCGATGCGATGCCCGACCAGCTTTCGGGTGGTGAGCGTCAGCGCCTTGCGCTTGCCCGTGCAGTGATTATGTCGCCCGATATGATCGTGGCCGATGAACCCACCGGAAATGTGGATTGGGAAATGGCGGAGCGATTGCTTACCTTATTGATTGAATTAAATAAAATGGGAAAAACCATTTTGCTGGCCACCCATGATCTTAGCCTGATTCGCGCGGCCAAAGGCCGGGTTTCCGCCAAGGTTTTGCGCTTGAAAAACGGTGATCTGCAGCTTGCCGGGGCAGAATTATAATGATTCGCACATTAAAATTTTTGTTTGGCAGCCGCGCTTCGGACAAGATCGTGCCACCGCGCGGCAATTCCGCATGGCTGACTTTTTCAGCCGCTGCCGCTATGGCATTTATCGCGGTCTTTGCGCTGGCGCTGGCCTTGGCGGTGGATCGTGTGGCCGATCGCTGGTCTCTGGAACTGGCGCAAACCGCCACGGTGCACATTGTTGCCCCCGTGGCCGAAATTGATGCCCAGACCGAAGCCGCCCTGAATGCCCTGCGCACCACCCCCGGCATTGCCAGCGCCGAGGTTCTGGGGGATGAGGCCCAAGCGGCGTTGCTGGCCCCGTGGCTCGGCGAAGACCTGCCGATTGACACCCTGCCTTTGCCTGAATTAATCGAGGTCACCGTGATTGGCGATGGGCCGGATGTTGAAAACCTGAAATTGCGTTTGGCGGCCGAAGCCCCCGGCGCGCGATTTGATGACCATAGCAAATGGCGACAGCCCTTGCGAAGTGCGGCCAACCAGTTGCGGTTGATGGCCTTGGCGTCATTGGTTTTGGTGGCTGTGACCACCGCAATTATTGTTACTCTTGCTGCCAATGCATCGCTTGCAGCCAGTGCTTTGATCATCAAAACCTTGCGCCTTATCGGGGCTACGGATGGGTATATCGCGCGGGCATTTGTGCGGCGCATTACTTTTCGAACCCTTGCAGGCGCGATTGTCGGCGCGGCTTTGGCAATGCTGGTGATGTTTCCTTATCCGGCCTTGCAAGGCTCCGGAGAAGTCCTGACCACTCTGTCATTTGTCGACTGGCACTGGGCTTTGCCCGTTTTGGTGCCGGTTTTGGCGGCAATCACCGCATTTATCGCCACCCAAATTGCAGCCAGGCGGCACTTGCGCCGCGCTGCCTAAAGGAAAACCCATGCTTCTTATCCGTTCGATAATTTTTGATTTTTTGATGTATACTACCATGCTGGTGATGGGTGTGGTGCTGGCCCCCGCCGCGATCTGGTCGCGCAGCGGGGCCTATTGGGTGATGAACAGTTATTGCCGGGTGATTTTCTGGTATCTGAAAGTGATCTGCAATCTAAAGGTCGAATTTCGCGGCACCGCGCCAACTGGCGATGTGATTGTCTGTTCCAAACATATGTCTTTTCTGGATGTTTTAATGGTGCATTACGCCTTGCCTCGCGCCAAATTTATCATGAAAAACGAACTAAAATGGGCACCTGTTATCGGGCTTTATGCACTGCGAATTGGCGCGGCACCGGTTACGCGTGGCAAAAAAGGCGGGGCCATGAAGCAGATGGTTGAAAATGTTGAATCAGGCAAAAAAACCGAAGCCGGTCAGGTTACCATTTTTCCGCAAGGTACCCGCGTTTTGCCCGGTGCCAAGGCACGATACAAGGTCGGGGCAGGGGTTTTATATGAACGTTTCGGGCTGGATTGCGTGCCTGCCGCCACAAATACAGGGGTTTTCTGGGCGCGGCGCAGCCCCTATCGCAAACCGGGCACCACAGTGTTTGAGTTTCTGGAACCTATCCCGGCAGGTCTGCCAATAAAGGAATTTCTGGAACAACTGGAAGATGTGATCGAAACCAATTCCGACCGCCTGATGGCCGAGGCCGGATTTGAGTTTGATAAATCAGGCAGCGAGTGATTTTTTGCCAAGTTCCAGAAACCGTTTGCGCCGATTGCTGACCAGTTTTTTCGCAGGGGTCTTTTCAAGGCTTTTGATCATGCCTTCAATGGCTTCGCCCACGGCGGCGATGGTTGTTTTATGGTCGCGTTGCGCACCGCCAACCGGTTCGGGGATAATCACATCTGCAACGCCAAGCTGTTTCAGGTCTTGGGCGGTTAGGCGCAATGCCTCGGCGGCTTCGCGCATTTTTTCGGCGTCTTTCCACAGAATTGACGCGCAGCCTTCGGGCGAGATCACCGAATAGATTGAATGTTCCAGCATTGCCAAACGGTCTGCCGTGGCAAATGCAACCGCGCCGCCGGAACCGCCTTCGCCAATAATTACCGATACCACCGGCACGCCGATTTGCAGGCATTTTTCGGTGGTTCGCGCGATGGCTTCGGATTGGCCGCGTTCTTCGGCGCCTTTGCCGGGATACGCACCGGGGGTGTCGACCAGCGTGATCAGCGGCAGGCCAAACCGGTCTGCCAGTTCCATCAAGCGGATGGCTTTGCGATAACCCTCGGGGCGGGCCATGCCAAAATTTCGGGCAATACGGGAATTGGTATCTTTGCCTTTTTCATGGCCAAGAACCACCACCGGACGGTCATTAAACCGTGCCAACCCACCCATAACCGCATGGTCATCGGCAAAATTCCGGTCGCCAGCCAGCGGCATGTATTCCTGAAACAAAGCATCAATATAATCAATGCAATGGGGGCGATCTGTGTGGCGCGCCACCTGACATTTGCGCCACGGAGTCAGGGTTTCATATAGTTCCACCAACAAGGCTTCGGCTTTGCTGTCCAGCGCGGTGGCCTCGGCCTCAACGTCCATCTCGGGGTTTTGGCGGGCCATTGAACGCAATTCTTCGGCTTTGCCTTCGATTTCGGCAAGGCCCTTTTCAAATTCGAGATAGTTTTTCATGTCTGCTCCGTATTTTGCCTAATATATGGCGGGCATGGGCAGAAATTGCAACGGTATTTGAAAGAGGGCAAGCAAAATCATGGTCAACGCTTTTGTAATCAAAATTTATCGATCTTTAGTTGACACTTCTTTAATACATCTGCAAATTGTGCCAAGAAATCCTGCGCGCTTGTAAGAATATTGAAGTATTATTTTAACCGTTGTTGCTTGCTATTTGTTAATAAATTGTTGCCACTTAAGTGAAATTAAAGGAAAAAGTCATGATGAACCCCACCGTAAGTGTTTCGCGCCCAAGGGATGAATTCTTGCCCGAAAGCCAGTTGGTTTCCAGCGATTCTGCTGGTCAGCCAAATATCTCTGCTGCCGCATTGCCAACCTATACCGTTGATCAGGTGGCTGATTATCTGATTACGGGCTATTGGGGGGATATCGGTATTCCTGCCGGATACACACCGATGAGCTTCGATGTCGCGCCGGGTGGCAGTTTGTCAGTCGATATTACAGGTTTGACCGAAGGCGGAAAGTTTTTTGCACGTGCTGCGCTGGACGCGTGGTCCTTTGTGACAGGGCTTAATTTTTATGAAGTCTCGAGTGGTGCAAAAATAACCTTTGATGACAATGAGCCAGGAGCGTTCGCTGGGGCTGATAGTGTCTTATGGGGTGGAACAATTGAAACGGCATCCGTAAATATCGGAACGAATTGGATCGCCGGAGACATTGGCAACCTGAATTCCTATTCTTTTCAGACCTATATGCATGAAATTGGTCATGCGCTGGGGTTGGGCCATGGCGGTGACTATAATGGTTGGGCCGGCTATGCCGAAAATGGAACCGGCTCGAACCATTATCTGAATGATTCCTGGCAGATGAGCCTGATGTCGTATTTTTCACAGTCTGAAAACACAGCTGTTAATGCATCGCTTGCCTTCACAGCAACCCCGATGCTGGCCGATATTATCGCGATTCAGGAATTGTATGGCACCACCGGAACCCTGCGTACCGGTAACACGACATACGGGGAAGATTCCAACGCTGGCGGGTATTAC
>JALSGU010000201.1 GCA_026982575.1 Paracoccaceae bacterium
ATATAGATATTGAACCTATCCTGTTGGCTGGTTAAAACAATTTGACCCAAATTGTTTAAGGACTGGCCAACATGAATGACGTTTCCCCGCTGCCCGAATATCTGATCAACCGGTATATCGATTGGAAATCCACCGGCTATGAATCCCGCAAGGAAGAAATAATCCGCCTTGCCGATGAGGGCCAGGAACCCCAGGCCATGGTAATTTCCTGTTGTGACAGCCGCGTGCATGTGACCTCTATTTTTGGTGCGGAAACCGGTGAATTTTTCATCCACCGCAATATCGCCAATCAGGTGCCGCCTTTTGTGCAGGATGATGCCCATCACGGCACATCGGCCGCGATTGAATTTGCGGTTACGGTGCTCAAAGTCAAACATTTGATCATCGTTGGCCATTCACAATGCGGCGGTGTGCAGCATTGCCACGATATTTGCAGCGGCGATATAACCCCTTCTCCCGATAGCTTTGTCAGCAAATGGGTGGATATTATCGAACCCGCATACGCGCGGATAAAAGACATCAAAGACGATCAAAAACGTATCACCGCACTGGAACATATGGGTGTGGTTGTGGCGCTGGAAAACCTGCAAGGCTTTCCGTTTATTCGTGATGCAATCGCATCGGGGCAGCTGACCACACACGGGATTTGGCATAACATCCGCGATGGCGGCTTGATGGCGCTTAACCCTGAATCGGGCGAATTCGAAACGGTTAGTTAAGTGGCTCGAAAAGCCAAAATCCGTTTGTTTATAGAGGCTTCAATGGGGGCGGGTCAGGCTGTCCCCATTGGTCAGGCACAGGCGCATTACCTGTTCGGGGTGATGCGGTTAAAAACCGGCGATCCGCTTTTGGTGTTTAACGGGGTTGATGGCGAATGGCTGGCCGAGGTGGCAACGCTGGGCAAACGCAAAGGGCTTTTGGCGCTGGTAAAACAAACCGGCCCGCAGGTATCGCCGCCCGATCTTTGGCTGATATTTGCCCCGATCAAAAAGGCCCGCACCGCATTTATCGTTGAAAAAGCGGCTGAAATGGGGGCTATGCAAATTCTGCCTACTCTCACCCAATACACCAATTCTGATCGTCTAAATCTGGCAAGGCTAGAGGCCCACGCCATCGAGGCCGCCGAGCAATGCGGCGGCACCTTTGTTCCCGAGGTTCAAGATCCGGTCAAGCTGATGTCGCTGCTGGATAACTGGCCAAAAGACCGGCAATTGATGTTTTGTGATGAACGCCGTGATGCGCTGTCGGTGGCTGATGCACTAAAGGGCAGGCAGGCCGGAAAATGGGCGATTATCATCGGGCCTGAGGGCGGGTTTTCACCAGATGAAGCAAGCGCATTAAATGCGCTTGAACAAACCATTGCGGTCAATCTTGGCCCGCGTATTTTGCGCGCAGATACAGCCGTGATTGCCGCGATGACCGCATGGCAACAAGCGCTTGGAGATTGGCGCTGATGGCCATTTTTCGCCCCGAGGCGGTTCAGACCCTGAAACGCTGGAAAGAACCGGTGGTTATCGGGGTTATCTTGTTGGCAACGCTCAGGATTTTCTGGTTGGCATATGTGGAATCAAGCTGGATAATGGCGCTGTTTGGGGTGGTTTTGGCACTGGTTCTGGGCAGTTTGTTTTATGTGGCATTACTGCGGATGCACCTGCGCAGCGATGCATCCGGCCCGGGGCTGGTTGAAATTGACGAACGCAATATCACCTATCTGGCACCACAGCTGGGCGGGGTTGTCAGCCTTGATTCCATTCGCAAAATTGATGTGTCCCCAACCCGCAGCGGCAGGCGCAACTGGGTGCTTTATTCATATGATGTCCCGCCGGTTATGATTCCGTTTAATGCCCAGGGGGCGGACCGGTTGATCGAGTCGTTCAGCGCCTTGCCGGGCTTGGGAGTGGAACGCATTAGCCGCGCGGCACGCTCGAATTCGCTTGTGATTGAAACGATTTGGGAAAAGGGTGGGTAAACTGCTTTTGTCGCCTTGCAAGGGCTGAATTTCAGGCTTAAGTGAAGTTAAAACCATAAGGGGAAATGCCAATGTCGATACCTCAATCCGGCGGTGGGCCGATCGAACATCACGACCAGCTAGCACAGCTTTTGTCCGATGGCTGCAAACCAAAACAAGACTGGCGCATTGGCACAGAACACGAAAAATTCGGCTATTGCAAAGACACGTTTGAGCCGATCCCCTATGAAGGTGATCGTTCAATAAAGGCGTTATTACAAGGGCTTAGGGATAAATACGGCTGGTCGGAAATTATCGAAGAAGACAACCTGATCGGGCTTACCAAAAACGGTGCAAATGTATCGCTTGAACCCGGCGGGCAGCTTGAATTATCCGGCGCGCCGCTGGAAAGCATCCACCAAACCTGCGACGAAGCAAACGACCATCTGCGTGAGGTCAAAGACATTTCCGAGCATCTGGGTATGCGGTTTTTCGGCATGGGCGCCGCGCCGGACTGGACGGCCGAACAAATGCCGATGATGCCCAAAGGCCGCTATAAATTGATGACACCTTATATGCAAAAGGTCGGCACGCACGGCACCCAAATGATGTATCGCACCACCACGATTCAGGTTAACCTGGATTTCGCGAGCGAGCCGGACATGGTGCAAAAACTGCGGGTTGGGCTGGCATTACAACCCATCGCCACGGCGCTTTTTGCCAATTCGCCGTTTTTTGAAGGCAAGCTGACCGGATACCAAAGCTGGCGCGCCCGCATCTGGCAAGACACTGATGATGCCCGCACCGGTATCCTGCCTTTTGTGTTTGAAGACGGGTTCGGGTTTGAGGCATGGGTGCAGTATGCCCTTGATGTTCCTATGTATTTTGTCTATCGCGACGGAAAATACATTGACGCGCTGGGCATGTCTTTTCGGGATTTTATGGATGGAAAACTGCCGGCATTACCCGGTGAAACCCCATCATTATCCGATTGGGCAGACCATCTTACCACTGCTTTTCCCGATGCCCGCATCAAACAATTTATCGAAATGCGCGGCGCGGATGGCGGGCCTTGGCGAAAAATTTGCGCGCTTCCGGCGTTTTGGGTCGGGCTTTTGTATGACCAGAACGCACTGGATGCAGCGTGGGATGTTTGCAAAAGCTGGAGCGCGGAACAGCGCGAAAACCTGCGGATCGATGTGGCCAAAGACGGGTTACAAGCCAAGCTGAATGGCCGCCCTGTTCTGGATATTGCCAAGGAACTTTTGGTGATTGCCGAGGCCGGCCTAAAAGCCCGCGCCATGCCGGGGGCGGGTGGTTTGATCCCTGATGAAACCCATTTTCTGAACGCATTACAAGAAATTGTAGACCGTGGCTTTTCACCCGCCAAAAAGCTGGAGCGCCTGTATAAAGGCGAATGGTGTGGCGATATTAACCGGGTTTATGCGGAATACAGCTACTAGACCTATCGAATTTACATGGCGGAATATACAGTTTCAAAGTCAGAAAAAGCGTTTTTACATGGGTAAAACAGCATTTCGATAGGCTATTTCGCGCCGATTTTCGGTTCGGTGCCGCGCAGCAATCGCCCGATATTTGCGCCGTGCCGGATGAATATCAAAATGGCCAAAAGCAGGCCCAATCCGGTGGTTGTTGTAAACCCGAATACCCATAACCAAATTGGTGCGGATGCGGCGGAAACTAGGGCCGCAAGCGAGGAAAACCGAAATATTTTTGCGGTTACCAGCCAAGTCGCACAGGTTAGCAAACCAACCCAGATGTTAAGCGCAAGTAAAATTCCGAGAAATGTTGCAACGCCCTTGCCGCCTCGAAAAAGTAAATAAATCGGAAAGATATGGCCAAGGAATGCGCCAAGTGCTGCCACCTGTGCGGCCTCGTTGCCAAACATTTCCCGCGCAACCAGAACCGCAACAGCCCCCTTGCCGCCATCCAGCAACAAGGTTAGCAACGCTGCTTTTTTGTTGCCGGTGCGCAGCACATTTGTAGCACCGATATTACCCGAACCAATGTTGCGTAAATTACCCAGCCCCATGAATTTGGCCACCAACATGCCAAACGGAATAGAGCCAAGCAGATAGGCGATAACCAAAATGCCAAGCAGCGATGGCCAGGCGGCCTCCCAGCCCGGTTGGGCGCCCCAAAAACGAAATACGGCCGGTATCATGATGCCCCCCAAACCTGCTTGCCCGCGACAAAGGTCCTCAAAACCTTACCCTGCATGCGGCGCAAATCATAAGGGGTGTTTTTGGATTTTGACAGCAAATCCGCACGATTAAGCACAAAGGGTTTGTCGGGATCAAACAAGATCAGATCCGCCGGCGCGCCAGCACAAAGCCGTCCGGCAGGCAGGCCCAGCAATTTGGCAGGGTTCAGGGACAAGGCGCGAAACAATTGTGAAAGGGTTAAATCACCGCTATGCACCAGCTGCAAACAGGCGGGCAGCAAGGTTTC
>JALSGU010000202.1 GCA_026982575.1 Paracoccaceae bacterium
GCCAGCGGTGCGAAAGCTTTCTTTGTGGCGCTCTCCGGGTTCGCCGATTTTGACGCCAATATCAATGATTCCGGGCGCGAGGCATTTGCCAGCGCAATCAATGCCAGCGGTATCGGCAGGCAGAATTTCAGCGATCAAGCCGTTTTCAATGCGCAACGCACCGAGGGTTTCAGAGCCGGATTCGGGGTTGATCAAGCGAGCGTTGCTTAGAATCATGGCGTTGCCTTTTGGGTTTTATCGCGCATAGCCTGTATTTTTTGCACCGTGTCTTGCGGGTCGGCCTGAAATTTTATCAGAAATTTTTCGCCCGTTCCGGTGATGATCTGCACAGAGCTGAACATGCTGCGCACGGTTGTTATATCGGCTATCGGCACGGCACGTTCATTGGGGAAAATCAGGCTTTGATTGCCAAGTTGCCAGCGAAATTCCTGTTGTTCGGACAGGGTGTAAAACCCGCGAATAGAGATGGCGACAACCGAACCGACAATTCCGACCCACGGGGCCGGATTTCCCGTGGCATAGAGGATCGCAAACATCAGAACAGAGCCGATTATTGCCATAACGATATGGTCGCGAATAAAGGTTTTGCGGTCCGAGGAAAATTCCTCAACGATGGTTTGGCTAGACATAGATGGCTTCCTTGCGCTGTGGCCCGCGGGCCAAAAGATCCATCACGGCCATGCGCACCGCAACCCCCATTTCAACCTGATCTTGAATGACCGAGCGGTTAAGATCATCCGCCAGCACACCGTCGATTTCTACGCCCCGGTTCATTGGCCCCGGGTGCATGACGATGGCATCGGGTTTGGCGTTGGCCAGTTTGGCATTGTCCAACCCCCAGCGGTGATAATATTCACGGGTTGACGGAATAAACCCGCCATCCATACGTTCTTTTTGCAGGCGCAGCATCATCACAACATCTGCGCCTTTCAGGCCCTCGGCCATGTTATCCGTGACCTCTACGCCCAGTTGGTCAATGCCGCTGGGCATCAGGGTGCGCGGGCCGATCAGGCGCACGCGGTTTTCCATTTTTCCCAGCAAAAACATATTGCTACGCGCCACGCGGCTATGGGCGATGTCACCGCAAATGGCAATGGTCAGGCGGTGCAAGCGGCCTTTGGCGCGGCGAATGGTCAGGGCATCCAGTAACGCTTGTGTGGGGTGTTCGTGCTGGCCATCGCCAGCGTTCAGCACCGCGCAATTGACCTTTTCGGCCAGCAAAGCCACCGCACCGGAATGCGGGTGGCGCACCACCAACAGATCGGGGTGCATGGCATTAAGGGTCATGGCTGTGTCGATCAGGGTTTCCCCCTTGGAGATCGAGCTGGCGGCCATGGACATATTCATCACATCGGCGCCAAGCCGTTTTCCGGCAATTTCAAAGCTGGCCTGGGTGCGGGTCGAGGCCTCGAAAAACATGTTAACCTGTGTGAGGCCATTCAGCGCATTGGAATGCTTGTTGGCTTGGCGATTCTGGCGCACATAGGTTTCTGAAAGATCAAGGATTTGGGTGATCTCGTCTTTCGACAAGCCCTCAATTCCCAAAAGGTGGCGGCTGGTAAGCAAAGCTGGCCCTCAACATATGATTTTGTGGGTTATAGCAGGGTTGGCAGGATGGGCAAGATAGCATGAAGGGCGGTTTTTATGGCGCTGCATCAGGTTCGAGGGGATGTTCCTTTATTTTTTGCGCGACTGTTTCTCAACAATCCCCGATGTGCCTTCGCGGCGTTTCAGCTCATCCAGCACATCATTCCATTTTACATCGCGGGCCGACAGCATCACCAACAGGTGAAACAGAACGTCGGCGGCTTCTTCGGTCAGGTTTTTCTTATCGCCTTTGGCGGCGGCAATAATCGCCTCAATTGCTTCCTCGCCAAATTTTTCGGCACATTTCTCGGGGCCGCGCGCAAACAGCTTGGCGGCATAGGATTTCTTTTCGTCCGAGCCTTTGCGGGATTCAATCGTGCGCGCCAGACGCGTTAAAACATTTGCCATTATAATCTTACCGGCACGCCGGCCTCCTGCATGTGGGCTTTTGCTTGGGCGATTGTATAGGTGCCAAAATGAAAAATCGAGGCTGCAAGAACTGCCGATGCATGCCCCAGTGTCACACCCTCAACCAGATGGTCCAGCGTGCCAACCCCGCCAGATGCAATCACCGGAATGCGCACCGCATCGGCCACGGCGCGGGTCAGGGGCAGGTTAAAGCCCGATTTGGTGCCGTCGCGATCCATGCTTGTCAGCAGGATTTCACCGGCACCTTTGCTTTCCATCAACAGGGCAAATTCAACCGCGTCAATGCCGGTGGCGCGGCTGCCGCCATGGGTGAAAATCTCCCATTTGCCATCGGATACGGTTTTGGCGTCAATCGCCACCACAATACACTGGTTACCAAATTTATTGGCACTGGCAGCGATAACATCGGGGTCAGCCACGGCGGCGGAATTAAAAGAAACCTTGTCAGCCCCCGCCAATAGCAATTTTCGCACATCATCAGGCCCACGCACCCCGCCACCAATGGTCAGGGGCATAAAACACTGTTCGGCAGTGCGCCGCGCCACATCATACATGGTGCCACGGTTTTCCAGCGTTGCGGCGATGTCCAGAAAACAAAGCTCGTCCGCGCCGGCTGCATCATATGCCTTGGCCGATTCCACAGGGTCGCCCGCGTCAACCAGATCAACAAAGTTGACCCCTTTGACAACGCGCCCGTCTTTGACATCAAGACAGGGGATTATTCGGGTTTTAAGCAATTTTATGGCTCCGGAACAAGTCTAACAGGCTCATACCGCGCGTTTGAATTGAATACAAGATTTGCAAAGACCCTTACTTCTTTGTTGTAAATAAACTCGCTGGGTGAATTGGGCTGCAAGCCCAAGAGGGGCAGCAGCCCCTATCCCTTTAACAATGCCGCAGCCGCCGCCACATCAATCGCTCCGTCATACAGCGCCCGCCCCGATATTGCCCCGTCCAGCGGCGCGCCACAATCCTTTAGCGCCTGCAAATCAGCCATCGAACTTACCCCGCCCGAGGCAATCACCGGAATATTCACCGCATTGGCCAGTGCTGCCGTGGCCTCGACATTTGGTCCCTGCATCGCGCCATCGCGATCAATATCGGTATAGATAAGCGCCGCCACGCCTGCATCCTCAAACCTGCGCGCAAGGTCAACGGCCATTACGTCCGAGGTTTCCGCCCAGCCTTCAATAGCCACCTTTCCGCTTCGCGCATCAATGCCGACAGCAACTTGCTGCGGAAATAAACGCGCGGCTTGTTTGACCAGATCAGGGTTTCGCAAAGCAACTGTTCCCAGAATAACCCGTGCTAAGCCCTTGGAGAGCCAGCGCTCTATGGTTTCAATATCGCGAATGCCGCCACCCAGTTGCGCGGGCACCGAACAGGCGTTCAAAATCGCCTCGACCGGAGCATCGTTAACAGGCGCACCGGCAAATGCGCCGTTCAGATCCACCAGATGCAGCCATTCACAGCCCGCAGCTTCAAACTCCAGCGCTTGGGCGGCGGGATTATTGCTGAAAATGGTGGCTTGGTCCATTTCGCCTTTATACAGGCGCACACAGTTGCCGTCTTTTAGATCAATCGCGGGATACAGGATCATATTTACCTCCAAAGCCTTGCCCGCTTTTTAGCAAAAATCTGCCAAGCTGCAAGCTGCCATTACGTCACCATTGACCGGATTTTGCATATCGCTATCATTTGACCACCCAACAGGAGAGAAATAATGAAAAAAATCATAGCAATAACGGCATTGGCAGCCTTGCCATTGGCTGTTTCGGCCCAGGAAATCAACGGCACATGGCAAACCGCAACTAGCGATACGGGCGCGTATCTGCACGTTGAAATCGGCGCTTGCGATAGCGATGCGACGCAAATCTGCGGCACTATCACCGCGGCATTCGCGGGCGCCACAGCTGAAAATATCGGCAAGCCGATCATCTGGGATATGCAAGCCCGAGGTGATAACCGCTGGCGGCGCGGCCAGATATGGGCGCCGGATGACGATAAAACTTACCGCGCCAATATGACCCTGAATGGCGATAGTCTTGAGGTCGAGGGCTGCGTTGCGGTGTTCTGCCGAGGGCAGGTCTGGACGCGGGTTAATTGATATTAACCGGATGCGGGGCAGTCTGCATCCGGATTAGATGGCGGCCGGTTTTGCGTTGCGGTGGGTGCGAGCACCCACCCTACGGGCGCCTTGGTTAATTTTTGCGGGAAAGCTGCGAGATCAGGTGTAATTTTTGTATAAGTTTTCAGTAGTTTTTCCATAAGCCGCGCAGAGGTTAATTTTTTTACGCGCTGCCGTGTGTGGGGATCATGGCCAGATGGAAATTGGTCGAAGTTAAGTTACTTGTGTGTTGCTTTGGGTAATGCTTTCTTGTTCGGTAACAACCAAAAAGATAAGGATTTCATCTTGTCAAATAAGATCGTTTTAAGCGCTGTAATTTTCCTTTCTGGATTTTGGTCGATTGCGCAAGCCCAAGATCGCATTGTTGTCGAAGGTGTCTCCGTAAGTGTCGAAATGGCCATGCCAGAATTTCATGATTTGCAGGGATCAACAACACATGAAGGGGCCGATCAATATGATGACATCCAAATTTCATATATTGAAATTACTTCAAACGAAGAATTTTATGGTGAGGCAACTGGATATTTTACGATCGAAATT
>JALSGU010000203.1 GCA_026982575.1 Paracoccaceae bacterium
GAAATCACCGTATCGCCGTATTTGCGTTGGTCCAGCAACATAAACCCCTGTGGCGCCGCAACCGCGCTGTTTTCTTCCCAGATCACCAGCGCGCCGTCCGCCAGCCACCCGCCTGCCACACAAGCAGCCAGTGCCTTTTCCCCCAGCCCTTTGCCATAGGGCGGATCCAGAAACACCAGGTCATACGGATCACCACGGTTTTCGCCCATGCGGGTGGCATCGCGCCGATACAGTTTGGTCTGGCCAATCACCTGTAATGTATCAATGTTCTGGCGCAGCAAAGCCCGCGATTTTGCGCCGTCATCAACAAACAGCGCACGCGAAGCGCCTCGGCTCAGGGCCTCGAACCCCAATGCGCCGGTGCCGGCAAACAGATCCAACACCCTTGCGCCCTCAATGGCTGGATAATCGCCGTGGGCCAGCAGGTTAAACAGGCTTTCGCGCACCCTGTCGGATGTGGGGCGCAAATGCGCAGCCGCATCACCTTTGCCAAGGCTGGCCAGCGCTGTGCCCTTGTATTTACCGCCAATAATCCGCATTTCAGCCCCGCAACAAAGATTTAAGATCACTGGACAGGTCAGCAATTATTGCTGCATCGGGCGATTTTCCCGCCTCGATCAGGCGTTTGCCGATCATATAACTGCGCGGGTCGTTCATGGCATCCACCGCCAGCAATTTGTCGCCTTGGTAATACCAGAACGAAACCTCGCTGCCCGCGCCCCGCGTGACCACCTTGTCATAGCCGGTATTCAGACCGGCGATTTGCAGTTTAACATCAAACTGGTCGGACCAGAACCACGGTTTGGGGCTGTATTCAACAGCATTGCCTAGCATGGCGCTTGCGGCGGCTTGGGCTTGGTCAATGGCGTTACCCACGCTTTCCATACGGATTTGTGCGCCTTGATGCGGGAAAGACGCGCAATCACCGGCAGCAAAAATATGCGGATCAGATGTCTGGCACCGGCTGTTGGTTTTGATGCCGTTTTCAATAGTCAAACCAGCCGTCTCAGCCAGCGCAATATCGGGCTGCACGCCAACGCCGACAATCACAAAATCAACCTCCAGCGTGCTGCCGTCTGTCAGGGTTGCCGAAGTAACACGGGTATCACCGTTCAGCCGCGTCAGGCCAACACCCTCCAGAATTTCAACCCCGTGGCTGGCATGCAGTGCACGGAAATAATCCGAGGTTTGCTTTGCAGCCACCCGTTGCAATATCCGGTCGGCCATTTCAACCAATGTTACTTTCAGACCCAGCTTGCAGGCCACTGCCGCGGCCTCCAGCCCGATATAACCGCCACCAATAATCAACACCCGCGCGCCGGTGCGAAATTCGGGTTGCATGGCATCTGTATCCGCAAGGGTTCGCACCACATGCACACCCGCCAGATTTCCGCCAATGCCGGCAGGCAGCCGGTTGGGGATTGCGCCGGTTGTCAGGGCCAGCTTGTCATACTCCAGCGTGCCACCATTGCCAAGCGCTATGGTTTTGGCGTTGCTGTCAATTGCGTTAACCCGTGTGCCGGTCAGCAATTCGATATCATAATCCGCATAAAAGCTTTCAGGCCGCAGGAACAGTCGTTCAACCGCCATATCGCCCAGCAGATATGCCTTTGATAAAGGCGGGCGCTGATAGGGCGGCGCGGATTCCTCGCCGATCAGGGTGATGGGGCCGGTATGGCCTTGTTTGCGCAGGCTTTCCACCAGTGAAAATCCGGCTTGGCCTGCGCCGATTACAACTATTTTTTCCATGCGGCATCCATTCTTTTGGCAAGGTTAACATCGCGCATTGTTAAGCCGTTGGCATCATGGGTGATCAGCACCACATCAACCGTGCGATATACATTGGACCATTCGGGATGATGATCCAGCTTTTCAGCCCAGATCGCCATTTCGGTCATCCATGCGAATGCCTTGCGAAAGTTGGCGAATTTGAAGGTTTTTTGAAAGGCATCGCGGCCCGCAACCATTTCCCAGCCATTGGCCAGCAGCGGCGCAATGTGTTCTGCGCGCTCGGATTTATTCAGTGCGTCCATCTTTTTCTCCTTTGCGAAACGGGCCAAAGGCGCG
>JALSGU010000204.1 GCA_026982575.1 Paracoccaceae bacterium
TTGAAAGACGGCAATGTCACCATTGAATTGCTGCCCGATGTGGCACCTTTGCATACTGCCCGCATGAAGGAACTGGCGCGGAGCGGTCAATATGACAACGTGGCGTTCCACCGTGTAATTCCCGGGTTCATGGCCCAGACCGGCGATGTCGCCAATGGCAATATGGAAAATGATTTCAATTTGCGTATGGCCGGCACCGGCGGTTCGGATCTTGGCAATGTCAAAGCCGAATTTTCCAGCCTGCCATTTGATCGTGGTGTTTTGGGCGCCGCGCGCAGCCAAAGCCCCGATAGCGCCAATTCGCAATTTTTCCTGATGTTCGCCGAGGGCCATTTCCTCAACAACCAATACACGGTTTATGGCCGCGTGATTGATGGTATGGAACATGTTGACGGCATTGCAGTGGGCGAACCCCCAAGCGCGCCGGACCGGATGATCTCTGTTAAAGTTGCGGCAGACGTGTAATGCGGCGGTTTTTCTTAAAGTATCTGGCAGTGGCAGTTTTTGCGCTTTCTGCCGGATTGTCCGTTGCCCAAAGCACAGATTTTGATCCGGAAAACATACTGAATCTTGAAATTTCCGGCGAAGCAAATGGCATTGTCCAGATTATTTTGCGCCCCGACATTGCGCCTTTGCACGTGGAGCGCATCAAAGAGCTGACCCGCGCGGGCGCTTATGACGGGGTGGCCTTCCACCGCGTTATTGACGGGTTTATGGCCCAGACCGGTGATGTAGAATACGGTTTGGCAGAAACCTATCAACCCGCCAATGCCGGGCGTGGCAGTTCGGGGTTGCCAGATATTCCGGCTGAATTTTCCGATCTGGCTTTTGATACAGGTGTTTTAGGCATGGCGCGGTCCCAAGATCCGAATTCAGCTAATTCGCAGTTTTTCATCATGTTTGTACGCTATCCCTCGCTGGATGGCGCATATACGGTTTTTGGCCGCGTCATTGATGGCATGGACATTGTACAAGCCATCAAACGGGGCGATCAGCGTGACAACGGAGCCGTCAATATTGATCCGGATCATATCGTCCGCGCCTGGATTTCAGCGGATAATTAAAAGCAAAGCATTAATAATGTTATCGGCCCGGGCGATTTTCCGGGCCATTTTCATTGGTGATGGCGAGGTTTTGCTTGAATAACTTGCAGCATCTGTATGATTCTCTCTCCCTCTCAATTCCCCGTGAAGGCCCCTAGTATCAAATCCGGAAATGCCTCATCTTATAATAATCTGGCTTTCCGAGAGGTTATTATGCTCAAAACACTTACTCTGACCACGTTTATTGCCTTTGTTGCTGCGACGGTTTCTGCCCAAGTGCAATTCTGGGAAAGTGAATGGCCCGATACCGATTTTAGCAAATCAAGCGTTGATTTTATTGATATAATTTCAGGCGGACCGCCCAAAGACGGTATTCCCTCGCTGGCATCGGTTGAATTTATTGCAGTGGAGGATGGTGATATTCCGCTGCGCGAACCGGTAATTGCGCTTGAAATAGATGGCGAGATCCCGCGCGCTTATCCGTTGCGATACCTCACGTGGCACGAAATTGCCAATGATGTGGTGGGCGATATGCCCATTGCGGTTACGTTTTGCCCCTTGTGCAATTCGGGCATTATCTATGATCGCCGCCTGAATGGTCAGGTGCTGAATTTTGGTGTTACCGGCAAATTGCGATTTTCCGATATGGTGATGTTTGACCGAGAAACCGAAAGCTGGTGGCAGCAAATCACCGGCGAGGCAATCGTGGGCGAACTTACCGGACAGAAACTGACAGTGGTGGTCAGCTGGACAGAATCAATGGAAGAATTTCAAAATCGCAATCCAGACGGGTTGTTAATGGCCGAACCCCAAGGTTACAGGCGCGCATACGGCGCCAACCCCTATGAAGGGTATGACGGGTTATCAAGACCATTTCTGTATAGCGGCGAAGAACCCCCGTTTGGCATCCCGCCCTTGTCAAGGGTTGTGCAGGTGGGCGCGCAAGCATGGCCGCTTGCCCGGCTTTCCGAATTGGGGGTAATAGAGGAATCCGGGTACCGGCTGG
>JALSGU010000205.1 GCA_026982575.1 Paracoccaceae bacterium
TGGTGGCCGCAGGTGTTTTTAGGGCTGGCATTTAACTGGGGGGCGCTGCTTGGCTGGGCGGCGCATACCGGTAGCCTAAGCCTCGCGCCCTTGTTTTTATATGTTTCCGGCATCACATGGACCCTGTTTTATGATACAATCTATGCCCATCAAGACAAAGACGATGACGCGTTGATCGGGGTGAAATCCACTGCGCGCCTGTTTGGTAATGCCACTACAAAATGGCTTTTCGGGTTTCAGGTTGCCACGGTTTTGTTAATGGCCATGGCGGTTTTGCTGGCGATTTTACCACTTGAAAATCCGGTGCCGTTGTTGATTGGCCTGATTGCGCCGTGGGCGTTTGGCTTGCATATGATGTGGCAGTTGAAAAAACTGGACATCGACAATCCCGACACCTGCCTGCATCTTTTCCGAAGCAACCGCGATGCGGGATTGATTGTTGTGGTTTTACTGGGTGTAACAGCGTTGATCTGATACAAAACTGGGCTTGCCCAAGCAGATTTGATCGCATAGCTTCCCGATAATCTTAGAAAGCCCGCCATGCGACTACCTGCTCTTGTTTTTGCTATTACCAGCCTGATTTTTGGTGTGATCCTTGCATGGGTCATTGCCACCAAAACCATCAATTGGCTGGAATCTTCCCAAATTGCCGAGCTTGAACAATCCATGTTTGCCGGTGGTATAAACTGGGTGGAATTTGAAGCAGACGGTTTTGTGGTTTCCATCAGCGGCGAGGCGCCGGATAAGCAACAACAGGAACGCGCAATACAAATTGCATCAATGATTATTGACACAGGTCTGGTTAACACAACTACAGTCGCTGAACCTGTTGTAATTGCACAGGAATTCACCCGGCCAATGGTGGAAATTATGCGTAATGGCACCGATATTTCCTTGATCGGACGGTTGCCTGTTGGCACAGGGCGCGCGGTATTGGATGCCGGAATTACCGCGCTATCTGGCGAAACAACCCTTGTGGATATTTCGGAACCCTATCTGGATGAGCTGCCCGATGGCTGGCAATCGGCGCTTGGGTTCGGCACCCGGATTCTGTCACAAACCGATCAGGCAATTATTACGGTTACCCCGGGTCAGGTGGTTGTAAATGCCGTTGCCGGTTCCGCCAACTGGCAAGACGGGTTGCGGGAATTGCTTGAAAATATGCGGCCACCTGATGTGATCTTGCACATCAACATTGCTGCGCCCCGTCAGGTGATTTCGCCCTATCGCTTTGCACTAGATTTTGCAGACCCGTCCAGCGCGATCTGTTCAGCCCGAACCGAGCTAGAATCACAGCTGATTTTGCAACATTCCAAGGCCCTGACCCTGCCGGATTTCAACTGTGAAATCGGCATTGGTGCACCGTCGGCTGATTGGGGGAATGTGGTTACCAACAGCCTTGAAACCCTTATTTCACTGGGCGCTGGTAGCATTACAATCGAGGATTCAGATATAACCATTATCGCACCTGTTGGTACAGATGCAGATGGGTTTGCCATTTCTATCAATGCTTTGCGTGCCAAACTTCCGGATGTATATTCCCTAAGCACAACCATACCCGAACCCCCGCCAAGCCCCGAAGAAATTGCAGCCATCATTCCTGTTGAGTTTCTGGCAACGCTTTCCAGGGACGGCTTTGTAACCCTGAGCGGTGCCGTCAGAGACGATCTTACCAGCGATGTGGTAGTGCGATACGCGGAATCAAAATTTGCCTATAACCTTGTAGAAGCCACATTTTTACAACATGACACCCTGCCCGATGGCTGGCAAAAACGCGTTTTCACCTCAATCGAGGCGCTTTCCCTGCTGGAAAACGGCCAGATCATCATGACACCGGAAACTCTGGAAATTACCGGCGTGGCCAGCTTTGAATCCCCTGAGCAGGAGCTTTCAAAACTGCTAAAAGCCGCGCTTGGCCCCCGGTTGGAATACACGCTGACGCTTGACTATCAGCCTCGTGATGAAACCGACAAAGACAAGCTGGACCCGCGCATTTGCGCCGCCCGTGTTACGACTATTCTTTCCGATAACCAGATTTCTTTTGCACCGTCCAGCGCGGTAATCGAGGAATCAAGCAAACCAACCATCGAAGCAATCACCGCAATATTAACCAACTGTCGCGATGCCGAATTTGAAATCGGTGGCCACACCGACAGCCAGGGCCGTGAAGAAATGAACCTGGCATTGTCACAATCCCGCGCCGATGCGGTGCTGGATTCGATTATGGCGCAAAACCTGTTATTGGGCACGATTACCGCAGTTGGATATGGCGAGGCCGAACCAATTGCCGATAATGCCACCGAAGCAGGCCGCGCCAGCAATCGCCGGATTGTGATAAAACTGCTCCGCAATACTGCACATGATCCCGAGGAGGAAAACAGCGATGAACAGAATTGACCTGACCCTGATTTTTGTAAGCTCGATCATTATTGCCATGGTGCTGGGCTGGGCGGCCCATTGGCTGTTTAACCGGCTGAATCACGCGCCGCACAGCTCCGAATTTGGCGGCGACCCGCTGCTGCTGGCACAAGCGGCGCAGCAATCGGCCGAAGCAGAACTGGCGCGCATTCAATCGGAATATGCCAGCGAATATAACCAGCTGAAGGCAGAACTGGACGCAACTATGGACGGGCTAGGCACCGCACGGCAAAAATCCGAAGCGTTGCAGGCTGAAATTGATCGTCTTAAATCCGGTTGAAATCTGCCGTTAGACATCAGGCCTTTGATGTTTGGTCCCAGCGATTAATCGCTGTTTCATCCGCATCGCGGGCATCAACCCAGTTGCCACCAGCGGCACCTGATTCTTTCTTCCAGAACGGGGCGCGGGATTTCAGGTAATCCATGATGAATTCAGCCGATTCAAATGCGGCCTGACGGTGGGGGGATGCGGTGGCAACCAGCACGATATTGGCGCCGGCATCCAGCGGGCCATAGCGATGGATGATCAGGCTGGCCTGTAAATCCCAGCGCTTATTGGCCTCGGCTTCGATTTTCTCAAGGGCTTTTTCGGTCATGCCGGGGTAATGTTCCAGCGCCATGGTGGTGATAGGTTGGCCATTTGCCATGTCGCGCACCAGCCCGCTAAAGGTAACAATCGCGCCGATATCCTTGCGCCCAGCGGCCATGGCCGCGATTTCCGCACCGATGTCAAAATCATCTGCCTGAACCCGCACTGCCATATCAGCCGCCGGTCATGGGCGGAAAGAACGCCACTTCGCGCACGTCTTTTAGCGGTGCGTCCATATCAACCAATTCCTGATCCACGGCCACTTTTACCGATGCCATATCGGAAAATGCCAACGCATAGCGTTCCTCTCGGCCGCGCAGTTCCTCAACCAGTTCAGCCACGGTTGCGGCATTGGTTTCAATCTGTTCTTTTGGGATTCCGATCCGTTCGCGCAGCCAAGCAAAATAAAGAACCTGCATTATGTTTCCTTTAATATTGGCAAGGATTTGCGGAAATAATCAAATCCGGTGATCAGGGTTAGCACCGCCGCAACCCATAACAGCCAGAACCCGATTGTGGCGCTCCAGTCGAATGCGGGGATGATCCAGCGCAATCCGAATTTGTCGTCGATTTCTCCTGCCAGTATTCCGGCGATGATCTCGGCATCCATGCCCCATGAAAAAGCCCAGAAATAATGGCCGAATAACGAAACCGAAAACAAAACCGAGATCGCCACCATCTGGCTGGCGGTTTTCCATTTGGCCAGCCATGTTACCTTTAGCAATCCGGCTTTTTCGCCCAGAAATTCGCGCAAGCCCGATACAAATACCTCCCGGAATACAATCAGGATAATCGGGGGCAGCACATCATATCCGGTGCCAAGATACGGCATGCGCACCGCAATGACCAACAGCGCAATCAATACCATGGCTTTGTCAGCGATCGGGTCCAGCATCCGGCCCAGATTGGTGATCTGTTTCCAGCGCCGCGCCAGAAAACCATCGAGATAATCGGTCAGCGCGGCCAGAATAAACAGGATCAGCGCGATCCAGTCTGCATAAGGCGAGGGCAAAAACACAAAAACCAGCCCCACCATAGGTGCAGCAAGCAACCGGAATACGGTAAGGGTATTGGGGATGTTCATTTCTGCGCCTTTCGATTTGCCACGTTATTACCCATTGTCATGAAAATATCCATAGATGCTTTCGGCCAGCGCATCGGAAATACCGTCAACCTGTTTCAAATCGGCCAGCCCTGCGCGAGACGCCGCCTTGGCGGATCCAAAATGCTGCAACAATGCCCGTTTGCGGGTGGCACCCACGCCCGGCACGCCATCAAGCGGGGTTGCGCCAATTGCCTTGGCGCGTTTGGCGCGGTGGGTGCCAATGGCAAAACGGTGGGCCTCGTCGCGCATGCGTTGCACAAAATACAATACCGGATCCCGGTGCGGCAATGAAAAAGGCCGTTTGCCTTGCTGGTGGAATTCTTCTTTGCCCGCATCACGATCAACACCTTTGGCAACGCCCACCACCGCCATATCGGTGATACCGGCGGTTTTCAACACATCCAGCACCGCCGAAAGCTGGCCCAAACCGCCGTCAATCAACAGCAAATCCGGCCATGTGCCGTTTGTGCGGTCAGGGTCTTCTTTTACCAATCGCGAAAACCGGCGGGTTAATACTTCTTTCATCATGCCAAAATCATCGCCGGGGGTGATGGTTTTATCTTTGATGTTGAACTTGCGATAACCGGATTTGATCCAGCCTTCCGGCCCTGTAACCACCATGCCGCCCACCGCATTGGTGCCGCTGATATGGGAATTATCGTAAATTTCAATGCGCTGCGGCGGGGATTTCAGGCCAAATGCCTGCGCCACCCCTTCCAGCAGTTTTTTCTGGCTGGCGGATTCAGAAATTTTGCGGGCCAGTGCTTCGCGGGCATTGCGAAGCGCGTTGGAAACCAGTTGTTTTTTCTCGCCCCGTTCGGGCACCAGCAACGATACTTTGTTGCCGCGCTGCGCGCTTAGGGCTGATTGCAGCAGATCAGGGTTTTCGACCTGTCCCGACATCAATATCAATTTTGGCGGCATTTTATTGCTGTAAAACTGCACCAGAAACGCCTCGAGTATTTCGCCAATATCCGCCGAACCGCCAGTGCGCGGATAATAGGCGCGGTTGCCCCAATTCTGGTTTGAACGGATAAAAAACACCTGCACACAGGCTTGCCCGCCATCCTGATGCAGCGCGATAATATCGGCCTCTTCTACGCCTTCTGGGTTAACGCCCTGACTGGTTTGAACCTGCGCCATGGCGCTGATCCGGTCACGCAGGGCCGCCGCGCGCTCAAATTCCATTGCGTCGCTGGCTGCTGTCATTTCTTCAACCAGTTTGGCCTGAATTCGGGTGGATTTGCCCGATAGAAACGCGGTGGCATCATCGACCAGTGCTGCGTAATCCGGCACCGAAATATGCCCCACGCACGGCCCGCAACAGCGTTTGATCTGATATTGCAAACAGGCGCGGGTGCGGCTTTCAAACATTGAATCGGTGCAGTTTCGCAACAAAAACACCCGCTGCAACTGCGCCAATGTGCGGTTAACCGCACCGGCCGAGGCAAACGGGCCGTAATAAGTGCCAATGCTGCGCCGCGCGCCGCGATGTTTTTTGATCTGCGGAAAATCATGGTCGCCGGTGACCAGAATGTTGGGAAAAGATTTGTCATCGCGCAGCAAAACATTATAGCGCGGCTTTAGCTGCTTGATCAGGTTTTGTTCCAGCAACAAAGCCTCGGTTTCGGTTTCTGTGGTTAAAAACATCATCGAGGCCGTGGCCGAGATCATGCGACCAATACGTGCTGAATGGCCGGTTGGCCGCGCATAGGATGACACCCTGTTAACCAATTGACGGGCCTTGCCAACGTATAGAACCTCTCCGGTTCTGGACAACATGCGATACACACCGGGGCTGGTATCAAGCGATTTCAGGTATGATTTTATCACCAGATGACCGGTTGCAGATGGGGGACCATCAAAGGCTTCGCCTTCTTCCTCAAACCCCTGATTTTCGCTTTGTGTGGTCATTTTTGTAACATAGGTGATTCTTTGGGGTGCTGCACCCTCTCAAAGCTTAAATCAAGAAAAAAGGAGTCCACGGTTCCTGTGGATAACTCTGTGGAAAAGGCCGGCCCTTTGCGCGACTCGCGTTGAATTCATTGGGTTTTAGCGAATTGGGTAAAATTTAGGCAGTTTTGTAAGTTATTGAAAATATTGAGTAATTCAATTGCTACAAGTTAAGCTTATGATTTTATTAAGGAAACTTAACAGGTTTGTGAATTCAAAAGCAAAAGTGGACAAGTTGGCTTTGCCCATCAAAAACCGCTAAAAACCAGCGCCTTGTTTTATTGGATTTTTCTTACTCTACGCCCTGAATATCGGGGGTTTTCCATGCCAGATGCTGGCCGCCATCAAGGCAAATCAACTGGCCGGTCATGCCATCGGAATCAAGAATAAATTCCAACGTGCGGCAGATTTCATCGGGGTTGGAGCCACGCTGCAAAATGGTGGCATTGCGTTGCGCTGCAAAATGGGCCTCGGTTTGGCGCGCGCCGATCATGGTTGGCCCCGGCGCAATGCCGTTAACTCTTATATGGGGTGCCAGCCCTTGTGCTGCGGTTTGGGTAAAAGCCCATAAACCGGCCTTGGCCAAGGAATAGGTCATGAATTCGGGGGTTAGCTTTCGCACCCGCTGATCCACCATGTTAATCACATTCGCCAAGGCGCGGGGTTCGCCCAACGCATCCATTTCGGCTTTGGGGGCCTGCGCGGCGAATGCCTGTGTCAGGAAAAACGGCGCGCGCAAGTTGGACCCGATATGGCGATCCCAGCTTTGTTCAGTGGCGGTTTCAATACGGTCATATTCAAATATCGAGGCATTGTTGATCAAAACCGTTAGCGGTTTTTCCAGAACATCCCGCGCGCGGCCAACCAAAGATTCAGTGGCGGCATGATCCAGCAGATCAGCCTGTATTGTTATGGCATTAACGCCAAATTCCCGCGCATCAGCGGCGGTTTGTTCAGCGGCATCAATGCTGCTGTCATAATGAATGGCCACATCCAGCCCGCGCGCGGCCAACCGCAGCGCCATGGCACGCCCCAGTCTTTTTGCTCCGCCTGTGATCAGTGCTGCGCCGTTCATTTTCTACCTATGTAAAAGCTGAACAATATAAACCACATAAAGCGCCAGAAAGGCAATTCCCCATATGCGTGTAATTGACAGACGGGTAAACACAAACAGCCCGACCAAGGCCGAAGACCCAAGCATTACCCAGAAATGGAAGGTCAAAAATTCGGGCGCAACAGGGATTGGGCCAAAGAAACTGGCAACACCCATGATGGCCAGCAGATTAAACATGTTGGAGCCAATGACATTGCCCAACGCCACGGCCGCCTGCCTGCGAATGGCCGCCATTACAGTTGTCGCCAGTTCGGGCAAAGATGTGCCAATGGCAACCAATGTCAGGCCGATGACTTCTTCGCTAAGACCAAACCGATCAGCAATTACTACCGCGCCGTCGATCATCAGTTGCGCACCGATCGGCAGGCCAATGATGCCGGCAATAATATAGGCCCACATTTTCCATGTGGCCATATGGGGGTCTGCGTCCTCGATCTCGGCCAGAACATCGATATCGACACCATTACCGTTGTTTCGGCTTCGCAAGGCGCAATACAGATTATCGCCCAGCATTACCGCCAGCAATGCCAGCAAAACGAAGCCGTGCCAGATGTAAAACGGCCCCATAAAGGCAAGGGCCACAAAAATAACCGAGACCCCCATCATCATCAGATAAATCCGTCGCGTGTCGGACCCGCCGGTATCCATGGCATAAATCAGCGCCGGAACCCCCAGTACCAGCAGCACATTGGCGGTGTTGGAACCAACAACATTGCCAAGCGCAATGCCAGGCGCACCTTTTAACGCTGATTGAATGGCGATCAGCATTTCAGGGGC
>JALSGU010000206.1 GCA_026982575.1 Paracoccaceae bacterium
GCCAGCCGTATGCACCCGACGTTCCACGCCTTGTTTTTGCAGAAATTCATGAAACCCGAACGAGGCGGAAATAACCCCGATAGACCCCATGATCGAATTATCATCCACATAAATTTCATCAGCAGCCGTGGCCAGCCAATAGCCACCCGATGCGGCAACATCTTCGCAAAATGCATAAACCGGCACGGATTTTTCATCTGCCAGCCGGCGAATACGCGCGGTAATCAATGCCGATTGCGCTGGCGATCCGCCAGGGCAATTGATGGCCAGCGCCACGGCTTTTGGTTTGCCTTTGGTGAATGCTTTTTCGATCAGGTCAGCCAGACCCGCATCATTCATGGCTGAACGCCCGCCACCAATAGCACCGGAAAGCCGAAGTACCGAGATACTGGCACCCGAAGAAAATAGTTTAAGTGGATTTTTCATTCGTATGATGTAAGGCGACAAAGCCGCCAGAACAAGCCCAAGATTGGTCAACTATCCGAAAATAAAGTCATCTTGTGACCATTCCCAAATGCGAATGGGCTGTCCATCATAGGATCTGATCGATAAAATCTCTTCTCCGATGCGGATAACCGCGCCATCCGGGCGGGGTCTGATATCCAGATCCAGATAACTGTAAAGCCCGTCATAATCGGTAAGGTCCAGCCGGTCGACACCGATTTCAAAATCGGTAACCCAGTCGCGTTGACCATCTGCGGTAAATTCAAATATATCTGCGCCAGTGCCGCCAGTTAAAATATCACGTCCGCGCCCGTCCACCAGCCGGTCATTGCCCGCACCACCGTCCAGAATATCGTTTCGGCCAAGCCCGAATATGGTATCATCGCCCGATGTGCCGGTAATGGTGTCTAATACCGGGCCACCCCAAAAGGTTGTTCCGGGGTTTATATCCAGCAAAAACTGGGTAAACCCGCTTTCGGTGGGCGAGCTGACAAACGCATAAAGCTGGCCGTTTACCTCTGTTACCTCAATGTCGGAAATATTGTTAAGGGTTGTGTCAAATTCATCAGCCACTACCTCCAGCAATTTAAGCCGGCCACGGTAATTGATCTCGAACAGGGTTAACCCGTCATCCGCACCCGCTGCCAGCAAAAACTGCCGGCCCTCTACCTCGAACGCTTCCAGCACCGAGGCCTTTGAAAAGCGGGTTTCGGAAATGTCTATCATGGTATCAACCAGATTAAGCTTACCCCCGACCGACACCCGAAACACCAATAATGCATCGGTTTCAGCGGATGCCATAATTATAAATGCCCTTGGCCCGACCTGCACGGCGGCAATGGCGCTGGGCGCATTAAACCCCACCAGCCCCGGTTCCAGATAAAAAGTCTGGGTGGCGTTCCCCGATGCATCAACCTTGTAAACCGCAAGCCCCGTATCAAAGCTGGAAGCCACAAACAAAAAAGTTCTGCTTTGTAAAAACCCGGTTTCCAGCACTGCTATATCGCCCAGCGCGGTGCCGTTATTGTCATTCATGGCTTGCGGCGCCACAAAATCACCCGCCAGATTGATGGTATAATAATCCAGCCCTGCCGCTGTTGTGGCGCTGAAAAACACCGTAGCACCGCCGATTTGCACCGCCACACTGGCAACAAGGTTTGTAAAATCACTGCCAAAATAGCTGTCCTCCAGCGTAAACACCCCATTTGCACCCACCGAATAGACCGACATATTGTCATCATACCGCCCCATGGGGATCACATAAGTAACCCCGTTGGCAACATAGCTGGTTATCCCGCGCACATTGCCCGTGCCCGAATTCGCATCAAACAGCAGGTCATCCCTGACCACCAGCGAACCGTCATTCATAATTTCATAGCTTGATAACCCGCCATCGGCCTCACCGGCGGCAACAATAAATTGCCGCGCGCCGATGCTGATGATTTCCAGATCAGACAAACCCATTAGCTGGCGCGCAGCTGTATCCAGCTGCGTGTCCAGCAACGCAAACCCTACTTGCATTACCCACTCCGTATATTACCCGTGGATCAATTTGGCGGGCAATTCTTAACGGATTGGAAAATTAACCAATGTGTGGACTAGGTATTAAACAGAAAATGCAACACATCTCCGTCTTTGACCAGATATGTCTTGCCCTCGGCCCGCATTTTACCGGCATCTTTTGCACCTTTTTCACCGTTGAATTCGATGAAATCATCATAAGCAATGGTTTCGGCACGAATGAAACCGCGCTCAAAGTCGCCATGGATAACACCGGCGGCTTGCGGGGCCAATGTGCCTTTGTGGATGGTCCAGGCGCGGGCCTCTTTGGGACCAACGGTGAAATAGGTTTCCAGTTCCAGCAATTTATAACCAGCCTTGATCAGCCGGTCCAATCCGGCCTCTGCCAGCCCCATTTCCTCAAGAAACATGGCTGATTCTTCATCATCCAGCTGGCTTATTTCTTCCTCGATCGCGGCCGAAATCACCACAGCGGCCGCGCCTTGTGTGGCAGCCATTGCCGTGACAGCAGCAGAATGGGCATTGCCGGATGCGGCATTGTCTTCTTCGACGTTGCACACAAACAGCACCGGTTTGGCGGTCAGCAATTGCAGCATTTCCCATGCTTTTTGTTCGTCCTCGGCAATTTCCACCACCCGCGCCGGCTGGCCGCTTTCAAGCACGTCTTTGGCGCGTTCCAAAAGTTCATGTTGAAGTAATGATTCTTTGTCTCCGCCGCGAATCTTGCGCGAAAGGTTAGCAAGACGTTTCTCAATACTTTCCAGATCGGCCAGCATAAGTTCGGTTTCGATCACTTCGGCATCAGCCACCGGATCAACCCGGCCATCCACATGGGTGACATCATCGTCTTCAAAACAGCGCAATACATGAATTATGGCATCACATTCGCGGATATTGGCCAGAAACTGATTGCCCAGCCCCTCGCCTTTGGAGGCCCCTTTAACAAGGCCGGCGATGTCAACAAAAGCCATGCGCGCAGGGATGATTTTATCCGAATCGGCAATGGCGGCCAGCTTGTCCAGCCGCGCATCGGGCACCGAAACATCACCGACATTTGGTTCGATCGTGCAAAACGGAAAATTTGCCGCCTGCGCGGCAGCGGTTTTGGTCAGCGCATTAAACAGGGTTGATTTGCCCACATTGGGCATGCCCACGATTCCGGTCTTAAAGCCCATTTCGGCCCCCAATAGATAAATATGTTTGGCAGGCTTCTAGGGGGATGGGCCAAAAGGTTCAAGGCTTGGCTTGATTCCTGCACGGTTTTCGCGCAAAACCGCGCCAAACATCCGGAGCCTTTATTATGTCACGCATCGCCAGTAAATTTGCCAAATTGCAAGCCGAGGGGAAATCGGCATTTGTGTCCTATCTGATGGCCGGCGACCCCGATTATGACACCAGCCTTGAAATTGTGCGTGGATTGCCCGCCGCAGGGGTTGATATTATTGAACTTGGCATGCAGTTTACCGACCCGATGGCCGATGGCCCTGCCATTCAACTGGCCGGACAGCGGGCCTTGAAGGCGGGCATGAACCTGAACAAAACCTTGCAATTTGTGCAGGATTTTCGCGAGACTGATAATGAAACCCCGATTGTGCTGATGGGCTATTATAATCCGATCCATTCCATGGGGGTTGATGCGTTTTTGGCCGCTGCCAAATCAGCCGGTGTTGACGGGTTGATCGTGGTTGATTTACCCCCCGAGGAAGACAGCGAGCTGTGCATTCCGGCGATGGCAATGGGTATTGATTTTATTCGCCTGACCACCCCCACCACCAATGACAAACGCCTGCCAAAAGTAATGCAAAACACCTCGGGCTTTATTTATTATGTGTCGATCAACGGCATCACCGGCGCTGCCGAGGCCAGCGCAGCAATGGTCGCCCCCGAGGTCGCGCGCATCAAAGCCGCCAGCGATCTGCCGGTTTGCGTGGGCTTTGGCATTAAAACCCCCGCAACCGCCAAAGAAATCGCAGCTGTGGCCGATGGTGCCGTGGTGGGATCAGCCATCGTGGAACGCATCGGCGCGGGCCAATCCCCTGCCGAGGTGTTGAAGTTTGTAACCGCGCTGGCAGCGGGGGCGCATAGCGCCTAGATCAGCGGAATAAGCGGCACATTACAGGCCGAGATAAAAGTTAATACAGCCACAGCAGCAAAAGCCCGTTTTGGCAGGTTGTTCCATAATTTTGTCATTTTAATTCTCCGTTTTTTCAATCATTTACGGGGCAAATCTTGCATCTTGGAACCTTTATCGCAAGGGTTTGGTTTTCTGTAACAAAAGCTCAAATAAATCCACTGCAATCGCGTGACATTGCCTGACAAATTCAGTATATTGCGGGTAATAATCAGGGGAAATACCACATGTCCGATACCGAGAATTCCAGCCCGGAATATGGCGCCGATTCTATCAAGGTTCTCAAAGGCTTAGAGGCAGTCCGCAAACGCCCCGGCATGTATATCGGGGATACCGATGATGGTTCGGGCCTGCACCATATGGTATACGAGGTCGTGGATAACGGCATTGACGAAGCATTGGCGGGCCATTGTGACACGGTAAGCGTTACAATCCACGCCGACAGCTCTATTTCCGTGTCGGATAATGGCCGTGGTATCCCTGTGGACATCCACGAAGAAGAAGGCGTTTCGGCCGCCGAGGTTATCATGACCCAGCTGCATGCGGGTGGTAAATTCGACAGCAATTCCTATAAAATATCCGGCGGTTTGCACGGGGTTGGTGTTTCGGTGGTGAACGCGCTGTCGGAATGGCTGGAACTGCGCATCTGGCGCAACGGCAAGGAACATCTGGCGCGGTTTGAACATGGTGATACGGTCAAACATCTGGAAGTCGTTGGTGATGCCAATGGCCGTAAAGGCACCGAAGTGCGGTTTATGGCCAGCACGGACACCTTTTCCAATCTTGAATATAGCTTTAAGACATTGGAGCACCGTTTGCGCGAATTGGCGTTTCTGAATTCAGGCGTGCGCATTCAATTGCGTGATGAGCGCCCGGCCGAGCCGCTGGAAACCGTGATGGAATACGAGGGCGGCGTTAAAGAATTTGTCAAATATCTTGACCGCTCCAAAACCCCGCTGATTGACGAACCGATCTATATTGTCGGCGAGCGCGATGACATCGTGGTCGAGGTCGCGATGTGGTGGAATGACAGCTATCATGAAAATGTGCTGCCCTTTACCAATAACATTCCGCAACGTGATGGCGGCGCGCATCTGGCAGGGTTTCGCGGCGCACTGACCCGCACCATCAATGCTTATGCAGCCCGTTCGGGCATTGCCAAAAAAGAAAAGATCAATTTTTCGGGTGATGACGCGCGTGAGGGATTATCTTGTGTTTTGTCAGTCAAAGTGCCTGATCCGAAATTCTCCAGCCAGACCAAAGACAAACTGGTAAGTTCCGAGGTTAGGCCAGCAGTTGAAGGCCTTGTTAACGAAAAACTGGGCGAGTGGTTTGAGGAAAACCCCGCCCAAGCCAAAATCATTGTCGGCAAAATTGTCGAGGCTGCGTTTGCCCGCGAAGCCGCCCGCAAGGCGCGCGAACTAACGCGGCGCAAATCGGCGATGGATATCGCCAGCCTGCCCGGAAAACTGGCCGATTGTCAGGAAAAAGATCCAGCCAATTCCGAAATTTTCATTGTGGAAGGCGATTCCGCTGGTGGCTCTGCCAAACAGGGGCGGTCGCGTTTTAATCAGGCAGTGCTGCCGCTTCGTGGTAAAATTCTGAATGTGGAACGGGCGCGGTTTGACCGCATGTTAAGTTCGGCTGAGATTGGCACCCTGATTACCGCGCTTGGCACCGGCATTGGCCGCGATGAATTCAACATCGAAAAACTGCGCTATCATAAAGTGGTGATCATGACCGATGCGGATGTTGACGGGGCGCATATCCGCACCCTGTTGCTGACGTTTTTCTTTCGGCAAATGCCACAATTGATTG
>JALSGU010000207.1 GCA_026982575.1 Paracoccaceae bacterium
CCGCTGTGCGTTGCATATAATGCAACACGGCGCGGATACCGCCCAGTTCCTCACCGCCCCCCGCACGGCCCGGGCCGCCATGCACCATATGGGGCAAAGGCGCGCCGTGCCCCGTGCTTTCCCCCATGCTGTCGCGATTGTTAAAATATAGCCGCCCGTGAAACGCCCCTGCATTCAGCGCGATTTCCCGCGCCACGGCTGGATCACGGGTGATTACAGATGCCACAAGGCTGCCATCCGCCATATTGGCCAGCGCAATCGCATGGGGGATATCGCGGTAACCCATCAAGGTGGCGACCGGGCCGAATGCCTCGGTTTTATGGACCAGATCGGCCGCGTCTGGATTGGCGCAGTAAAACAGCATCGGCTGCACAAACGCACCGTTTTCATGGGGTTTGAGGCTGAAATCAGGGTCGCCAAAAACGCGTTCTGACTGTTGGTTGATGATGTCGGCTTTGGCCAGAACATCGCGTTTTTGCGCCATGGAAACCAATGGTCCCATTTGGGTGTTTTTATCGCGTGGATCGCCTATTTCTATGGCGGCCAGACTTGCGCATAAGGCGTCGCGCACCGCCGAGACCAATACTTGCGGCACAAAAATACGGCGGATGGCGGTGCATTTCTGGCCCGATTTTGCGGTCAGCTCGGTGGTGATTTCGTCAATAAACAGGGTGAATTCGGGGGTGTTTGGCGTGGCATCAGGGCCAAGAATAGACCCGTTCAGGCTGTCTTGTTCTGCCGTAAAACGAATGGAGTTTTGCAAGATATGCGGCGCGGAACGCAGTTTTTGGGCAGTTTGGGCTGACCCTGTGAAACTGACCATATCCTGACTTGTCAGCCGGTCCAGCAAATCACCGGTGCCCCCTGAAATCAGCTGCAAGGCACCATCCGGCAACAGCCCGCTTTGCAGCAGAATCCGCACGCATTTTTCCGTAACATAGCTGGTGGATGTGGCCGGTTTAACAATCGCAGGCACCCCTGCCAGCAGGGTTGGCGCCAGTTTTTCAAGCATGCCCCAGACCGGAAAGTTAAACGCATTGATATGCACCGCCACGCCCCGCAATGGCGTGCAGATATGCTGCCCCATAAAGGTGCCGTTGCGGCTAAGCTGTTCGACATCGCCATCCAGATATATATGCCCGTCAGGCATTTCGCGCCGCCCCTTGGAGGCAAACACAAACATGGTGCCAATGCCGCCATCAATATCGATTTTATGGTCAGCCAAGGTCGCACCGGTATGATAAGACAGATCATAAAGCACCTGTTTATGCTGGCCCAAATGCTGCGCCAATGCCTTTAGCATTCTGGCACGGTCATGAAATGTCATGGCGCGCAAGGCGGGGCCGCCGGTGGTGCGCGCATGGTCCAGCATGGCTTGGTAATCCAGCGCTCCGTTGCCTGCGCGCGCGATTGTTGCCCCCGTTATGGCGCTCTTGATGGGGCGCGCAGTGGCATCGGGGCTGATCCAGTTTCCGGCAATAAAGCTGTTTACATCTATCATTTTAATTCCTCGAAATTGGCCATTTGCCACGAATTCGGGCTTTGGTCTGCGACCTGTTGCATGGTTTTGCCGGTTTTTTCCCAGCCGGTTTCCCGCGCATATTGCATTGGCCCGCCGCGCCAGCGCGGAAAGCCGTATCCGGCAATTTTCACCGTGTCTATGGCCGCGAGATCCTCGGCAATGCCTTGTTGGGCAATCAATGCGCCTTCATTGGCCAATACCGCCATAAGCTGCGCGACGATATCCGAATTGCTGAAATTACGGCGTTTGATGTTTTGTTTGGCCGAATAATCGGTGATCATCTGTTCCACAGCGGGGTTTGGCAGGGGCTGGCGCGCGGCTTTTTCATAGATATACCAGCCCTGCCCGCTGCGCTGACCGAAAAAGCCCTGTTCACACAGCATGTCACCAAAAGGGATATAGCGTTCCGACGCTGCGCGGGTTGCGGCAAGGCGTTTGCGGTTGGCCCATGCAATTTGCAACCCCGTGAGGTCTTGCAACTCATACGGCCCCATCGGCATGCCGAATTCGCGCATCGC
>JALSGU010000208.1 GCA_026982575.1 Paracoccaceae bacterium
CTATTTCAACAGAAGCCACCGGTATTTTCCGCACGCCCAAACGGGGCGACAGAAAAATACCGGTCATGGCCTCGGCTACGCCTCGGTGGGGCCAGAGTTGAATGTTGGTATTATTTTCAGCTTTCGTTATTGTTATAATATAACTATAAAGAAAGGCAACTTACTAAAATTAGGCTATCCCATGCGCTTTCTCTTTCTTTTTTCTCTCCTGATTGCCACACCGCTCAGTGCAGAACCACCTCGTGTTGTCACAACTGTAGCACCGCTATATGGCATTGTAGCAGACCTGATGCGGGGCATTGGTGAACCGGCTTCCATTGTAACTGCCGGAATGGACCCCCACCATTTCTCGCTTAAACCAAGCCAGATATTTACCTTGAATGACGCGGATATTCTGTTTGCCATAGGCGGCGAAATGGAACCATGGTTGCCACGCTTATTGCCTGGAATTAAAGGAGAAATTGTTTATCTCGCCGATATTCCATCGCTATACGACTTGCTTCTTCCGCTTAGGGAGCTGGCAGATATCGGCAATGATCATGGCCATGGCGAAATAGACGCATTTGACCCCCATATGTGGCTTGATCCGGTTTTCGGTCGGGAATGGGTGTTGTATGCAGCGGCAGCTTTGGCTGAACTTGATGCTGAAAATGCAGAAATATACAATTCCAATGCACAAAATGCGATTACATCTATAGATGTTGCCGCTTTGCGTTTGCAGCTGGTCGCAGAAAAATTAACCGATGTGGTTTTTGTAACAAGCCACGATTCCCTGCAATATCTTGAAAACCGTTTTGATCTTCAAATCACGGGTGCATTATCCAGCGCCGCAGGCGAACAAACCGGTGCACGAAACTTAGGTGAATTGAAGCGCATTCCAAGCAATGTTTGCCTGTTGATTGATACATCGGGAAATTCAACCGATTACGCAAACCTGTTTCCAGACTGGCCAAAGGTTCGCTTTGACCCGCTGGGCCATGAATTGGCTGGCCAGCCCGATTATCTTGCCAATCTTTATCTTTCCCTTGCCGCCGCGCTGGAAAATTGCATTACTGATCCCTAAAGCGTTTCCAGTTCCTGTTGAAACACAAATATCGCAATTCGCGTTTGAGCGAAGCGAAAGACAGTGAATTACGATTCAATGTGAACTGGAAACACTATAAAGGGGATCACCATGCGCAAAACCGGTTTTTTTAGTGACGAAAAATGTTTTTGGCATTCGGGCGGTAATTATGCGTTAACCGCGCCGGTGGGCGGGTTTGTGCAGCCCTTGGCGGCGGGGGGCTTGCCCGAGAACCCCGAAACCAAGCGGCGGCTGAAAAATCTGTTGCAGGTAACAGGGCTGGCGGATGAACTTGATTATTTAACCGCGCCACCCGCCACAAAACAGGATTTGTTGCGCATTCATCCCGCCAGTTATCTGGATGAATTCAAAGCGCTTAGCGACCATCAGGGTGGTGAACTTGGCCTGCGCACGCCTTTTGGTCCCGGTGGCTATGAAATTGCCGCGCTTTCGGCGGGGCTGGTAATTGGCGCGCTGAATTCGGTGATGGCTGGCACCCATAAAAACGCTTATGCCTTGTCGCGCCCGCCCGGGCATCATTGCCTGCCGGATTGGGCTAACGGGTTTTGCCTGCTGGCCAATATCGCCATTGCCATTGAGGCGTGCCCCGCCAAACGGGTGGCGGTGGTGGATTGGGATGTGCATCACGGCAACGGCACCGAGAATATTTTTTACGCGCGCGACGATGTTCTGACCATCAGCATGCATCAGGAAAACAACTATCCCCTTGATTCCGGCGGGGTTGAGACGATTGGCGCTGGTGCAGGGAAGGGTTTCAACATGAATATCCCCCTGCCCCCCGGTGCGGGGCATGATGCATATTTATACGCGATGGAACGGCTGGTGCTGCCGCGTTTACATGAATTCAAACCTGATGTGATTATTGTGGCCTGCGGGTTTGATGCCTCGGGGGTGGACCCGTTATCGCGCATGTTATGCAGTGCTGAAACATTCCGTTTGATGACCCGTCAACT
>JALSGU010000209.1 GCA_026982575.1 Paracoccaceae bacterium
ATCTTTACGGCTTTTTCAAAATGATCAAGCTGGTGGGTTTTGATCCACCACTCTGCTGCGTCAAACAGCAGAGCGGGGGTGTCGTTTTTGTTTTTGAAAAATGCATAGAAAGACAGGCCGACATTGGTGCCTTTTTGCGCGATTTTTGCATTGCAGACATCGATAACAACTTGTCTGAATTCTGGTGTCATTGGCTTAGGTTTTCAATACCGAACGGCCCGCATAAATGCCGGTTTCGCCCAGTTCTTCCTCAATGCGGATCAGCTGGTTGTATTTGGCCAAACGGTCCGAGCGCGATAGCGAGCCGGTTTTGATCTGGCCGCAATTGGTGGCCACGGCAAGGTCAGCAATGGTATAATCCTCGGTCTCGCCTGATCGGTGCGACATCACGCTGGTCATGCGTGAACGGTGCGCCATATCAACCGCGTTCAAAGTTTCGGTCAGGGTGCCAATTTGATTAACTTTGATCAGGATGGAATTGGCGGAACCCTCAACAATACCGCGCGCCAGACGTTCCGTGTTGGTCACAAACAGATCATCGCCCACCAGTTGGCACCGATCCCCGATCAGGTCGTTCAGCAGTTTCCAGCCCTCCCAATCGTCTTCATCCATGCCGTCCTCAATGGAAATAATCGGGTAAGCATCGACAAGTGCTGCCAGATATGCGGCATTTTCAGCCGAGGTCAGTTTTTTGCCTTCGCCTTTCATGTCGTAAATGCCATCGGAATAATATTCGGATGCAGCACAATCCAGCGCCAGATACACGTCTTTGCCCGGCGTATAGCCTGCTTTTTTAATGGATTTCATAATGAAATCAAGCGCATCTGTGGTGCTGTTCAGGTTCGGGGCAAACCCGCCCTCGTCACCTATGCCGGTATTGTGGCCAGCGGCGGACAGTTCTGCCTTAAGTGTATGGAAAATTTCCGCACCAATGCGCACGGCGTCTGACAGGCTGCTTGCGCCCACCGGCATGATCATGAATTCCTGAATATCAATCGGGTTATCCGCATGTTCGCCGCCATTGATGATGTTCATCATCGGCACCGGCAAGGTGCGCGCCGAGGTGCCGCCGATATAACGATAAAGCGGCATGCCCAGATAATCAGCGGCGGCTTTGGCTGTGGCCAGCGACACGCCTAAAATGGCATTTGCGCCAAGACGGGATTTATTTGGGGTTCCGTCCAGATCACACAGAATTTGGTCAATGCCGACCTGATCAATGGCCTCAACGCCCAGCAATTCATCGGCAATTTCGCCATTTACGGCATCAACTGCCTTAAGCACACCTTTGCCAGCATAACGGGTTTTGTCATCGTCGCGCAGCTCCACGGCTTCATAGGCACCTGTGGATGCGCCCGATGGCACCGCAGCGCGCCCCATGGAGCCGTCTTCCAGTGAAACGTCAACCTCGATGGTGGGGTTTCCCCTGCTGTCAAGAATTTCGCGGGCGATGATGTCTATGATAACGCTCATTGGGTTTTGTCCTGTGGTCAAAATTTCCGGGCCTGTTGCTGTGTAACCCGCAAGCGGCGGTTAGAAAAGCGGTTATTGCCCGGCAACCCGTCTTTCGCGGTAAATCGTAAACAGGCCCGAGGCCAGAATAATGGCTGATCCGGCGGCCATCCAGATGTCGATGACCTCGTTGAATACCAGCACCCCGATGACCATGGCAAATATCAGGCGCGAATATCGAAACGGGGTAATCACCGAAACATCACCCATGCGCATCGCCAGTGTGATGGCAAAATACCCCAGCACATCAAAAGACATAATGCCAAATAAAAGCAGCCATTCAAGCGGTTCGGGCCAAACGCCTTGGCCGGTAACCAGCATCATGATCGCACCCGTGGGCACCAGAATGGCAAAGCCGTAACAGGCCAGCACCAGCGCGGGAATGGAACGCGGTGCGGTGCGGGTGGCAAGATCGCGGATCGCCAGGCCAATTACGCCGACCACCGCATAGATCATGTTTGGATCAAAGGCTTCGGATCCCGGGCGCAAAATAAGCAGCATGCCACCAAACCCGACAAAAA
>JALSGU010000210.1 GCA_026982575.1 Paracoccaceae bacterium
ATCATTTTGGCAGTATCAATGTCTGCTATGCTGGCAGTGCCCACATATCCGGCGCGATCATCAATCGGCAGATAGGCCCCGTCAACGCGGCATTCCACATTGCCACCAGCCCCGCCGATCAGCGATTTTAAGGCATACATGGATTCCACAGATGCCAGATCACCGGCAATGGCGGCGACTTTTTTGCCGTCCACCGCATCAACAATGGCTTTGAATGCCTGATCCCAAGTTGCTTTTTGCAACTTGCCGTTCACGCGCACATAAGGCGTATCCAGTCGCTGGCTGCGCAATCCATCCCACACGAAACGGGTTTTGTCGGAAATCCATTCCTCGTTAACGCCATCATGGTTGCGCGGCAATATCCGCATGACTTCGCGGCCTTTGGTATCCACGCGAATGTTTGATCCAAGCGCGTCCATCACATCAATGGTTTCGGTTTTGCGCAATTCCCATGGCCGCGCCGAAAACGCATAGGGTTTGCTGGTCAGCGCACCGACAGGGCAAAGATCAATGATATTGCCTTGCAGGTTGCTATCAAGTGTCGCGCCCAGATAGGTGGTGATTTCCGCATCCTCGCCGCGCCCCGTTTGGCCCATCGTCATGATGCCCGCGACCTCGCTTGTGAACCGCACACAGCGGGTGCAGGAAATACAGCGGGTCATAGTAGTGGCCACCAGCGGCCCCAATTGCAGATCATCGCTGGCGCGTTTGGCTTCGCGAGAACGTGAAAAATCAACGCCGTAAGCCATGGCTTGGTCTTGCAAATCACACTCGCCGCCCTGATCACAGATCGGGCAATCCAGCGGATGGTTCAGCAACAAAAATTCCATCACGCCTTCGCGGGCCTTTTTGACCATCGGTGATTTGGTTTTCACCACCGGCGGCTGGCCTTCCGGCCCCGGGCGCAGATCACGCACCTGCATGGCGCAACTGGCGGCGGGTTTGGGCGGGCCACCCACGACCTCTACCAGACACATGCGGCAATTGCCGGCAATACTCAGGCGTTCGTGATAACAAAACCGGGGAATTTCGATCCCCGCGAGTTCCGCCGCTTGCAGGATGGTCATGGCACCGTCTACTTCCAGCTCGGTGCCGTCGATGATGATTTTTTTAAGGTTTGTCATTGGCAGCTTCCTGCAAAAACCCAATTATCTGGGCGGTTGTTCAAAAAATTATTCATATCATGTCCCACAGTGCTGCTTCGGGGTCTATTTCAGCAATGCAGTCCCATACTTCGCGTAAATCCATCATGCCGGAAAACATATTGCCGTTATAAAGCTGACCAGCCATGCATTGATCAATAACCCGACGCGGGCTAAGCACAAACGGGTTTCGGAAAATATGCGAAAACGAAAGCCCCGTAGGGTCACCGGCTTCGTCAAGCACGCCCGCATGGGTATAATACCGATGCACCAGATAGGCCGATTTCTGAAAATCGCGCAAACAATGCTGGCGCGCCATCGGGTCAGAACCCACCTCGTCCCGGCAAATTCTTTCCCCCAAAACCGTATGCCCCTCTGCACTGGCCAGTGCAGGGAATAAAAGGGCCAGAATGAGCAAGAGGTTTTTCACAGGTTACTCCGCCGCAACCGCGCTAACGCGGCCGGTTTTTTGATGTTTGATCCGGTCTTCGATTTCATTTCTGAAATGCCGCACCAGCCCCTGAATGGGCCATGCAGCCGCATCGCCAAGCGCACATATTGTGTGGCCCTCAACCTGTTTGGTTACGTCCAGCAACATGTCGATCTCCTCCAGCTCGGCCTCGCCGGTGACCAGACGGTCCATGACCCGCATCATCCAGCCAGTGCCTTCGCGGCAGGGCGTGCATTGGCCACAGCTTTCGTGTTTGTAAAATTTGGACAGTCGCCAGATGGCTTTGATAACATCCGTGCTTTGATCCATGACAATCACCGCTGCTGTGCCCAGACCGGATCGTTGCTCGCGCAGCCAGTCAAAATCCATGATCGCGTCATTACATATATCGGCGGGCAATAACGGCACCGATGAGCCACCCGGAATAACCGCTTTCA
>JALSGU010000211.1 GCA_026982575.1 Paracoccaceae bacterium
AGATTGAAGCCCCCTTGGCGATGCGATAAGAACGCAAAAACCTATCGCATCACCAAGGACATTTCAAAATGGCATCATACCAATACGTTTACCACATGGACGGCGTGTCCAAGGCTTTTCCCGGTGGCAAAAAACTGTTTGAAAACATCCGGCTTTCCTTTCTGCCCGGCGTGAAAATCGGTGTTGTCGGCTCTAACGGTGCCGGTAAATCGACCCTGATGAAAATCATGGCCGGTATGGACAAGGATTTTCAGGGCGAGGCATGGGCCGCCGAGGGTGCCAAAGTCGGGTATTTACCCCAAGAACCCAAGCTGGATGAAACCCTGAATGTGCGCGAAAATGTCATGCTGGCTGTGGCCGAAAAACAGGCGGTTTTGAACCGGTATAACGAATTGGCGATGAATTATTCCGAAGAAACCGCTGATGAAATGGCCAGCCTTCAGGATGAGATCGATGCCGCTGATCTGTGGAATCTCGATGCCAGTATCGACATCGCCATGGAGGCCCTGCGCTGCCCCCCCGATGATGCCGAGGTCAGCACTCTTTCAGGCGGCGAGGCCCGCCGTGTGGCGCTGTGCAAGCTGCTGTTGGAGGCCCCCGATATGCTGCTGCTCGATGAGCCGACCAACCATCTGGACGCCGAAACCATTGCTTGGCTGCAACAACATCTTATTGATTACAAAGGCACAATTCTGTGTGTCACCCATGATCGGTATTTCCTTGATGACATCACCAGCTGGATTCTGGAGCTGGAAGGCGGGCGCGGCATTCCCTATGAGGGCAATTATTCCGCATGGCTGGAACAAAAAGCCAAACGCATGCAACACGAGGCCAAATCCGACAAAGCCAAGCAGCGCACGTTAGAGCGCGAGCTGGAATGGATGCGCCAATCGCCCAAGGCCCGCCAAGCCAAATCCAAGGCGCGGATCGCGGCCTATAATGAACTGGCCAACGCATCGGAGCGTGACAAGGTGGGCAAAGCCCAGATCATCATTCCCAACGGGCCACGTCTTGGCAACAAGGTGATCGAGGTTGAGGGATTGTCAAAAGGGTATGGCGAAAATCTGTTGATTGACAACCTGAGCTTCAGTCTGCCCGCCGGTGGTATTGTCGGTGTGATCGGCCCGAACGGTGCAGGTAAATCAACGCTGTTTCGCATGCTGACGGGCCAAGAACAGCCCGATGAGGGCACGGTGGAATATGGCGACACCGTGCAATTATCCTATGTGGATCAATCCCGCGATGCGCTGGACCCGAAGAAAACCGTGTTTGAGGAAATCTCGGACGGGCTGGACGTGGTGAAACTGGGTGATGCCGAGATGAACGGGCGGGCTTATTGCTCCAGCTTTAATTTCAAGGGCGGCGCACAGCAAAAAACCATGGCTATGCTTTCGGGCGGCGAACGCAACCGCGTGCATATGGCCAAATTGCTGAAATCCGGCGGTAATGTGTTGTTGCTGGATGAACCGACAAACGATCTGGATGTGGAAACATTGCGCGCACTGGAAGACGCGATCGAGGATTTCGCGGGTTGCGCGGTGATTATCTCGCATGACCGGTTTTTTCTGGATCGGCTTTGCACACATATGCTGGCCTTTGAGGGGGATTCACATGTGGAATGGTTCGAGGGGAATTTTGAGGATTACGAGGCGGACAAGATCAGGCGTTTGGGGCCGGAGAGCGTGAAGCCGACGCGGGTTAAGTATAAGAAGTTTACGCGGTGATTTGATGTCTTTCTGGCGCAATAAGATAGTAGCGTTGGGAGCCGGTTTTCTTATCTCGGCATTCATCCCTCAAATTGGTTTTTCGCTGTCAATTTGGCTGCCGTTAAATTTTGGCGAATACTACGATAGCCTCGATTCCAGGGACGCTAAATATGTCATGGTTTACGGCCATTTTGAATCTGTTGGCGACACTAGCTATGAAGATGTTACGGACCGAAACAGCGATAGATTTCGTGAAACAGGTGGACTGACATTTAGAATATTTGCCGAAGCTGTTTTTGTGAAAACAGATCCTCTTGTTGGCTTAAATAGTGTTGAAAGGGTAAATGTCACTCGTCGAACATATTGGTATAGCAATCCACTTGGACTTACATATGGGGGGCCACCTGGGCCTGAAAGCTATTTAGACATCAAATACACAGTGCCGGATGGCACGCCAACAGATTATTTTTACTTTTTTGAAATCGTAAACGGCGGCCTGCTTGCCACAAACTATCACTACAAATTTGGCAACAGATTGTCACCTGCCCAAGCTGAAGCTGCCTCGCGCTGCAATTTTTTTGACGAATGTAGCCGCCGGGATATTTCGAGGTTACGAAGCCTAAAGCTCCAATGGTAAACCCCCATTAAAAATGGGGGGTACTGTTTTACCTAAACGTCTTTCAGGGCTTTTTTATGCATCCAGTCCGCATGTCTGGGGGCTTTTTTGGTGCGAGACCACTCCTCCAGCATGTCCCATTTCACCGCATCCAGCTTTTTTAACATGGCGTCTTCGTCAGGGTCGGGGCAGGCGAGTTCAATACGGTGACCATTCGGATCAAAGAAATAGATTGAGTGGAATATGGAATGATCGGTGATGCCCAGAACATCAATGCCGTTGCTTTCCAGCGTTTCCTTGAATTCAACCAAGGTGGCGCGGTCTTTGACCTTGAATGCCAGATGCTGCACCCAGACCGGCGTGTTCAGATCACGGCCCATTTCGGGCTGGGTTGGCAATTCAAAAAACGCCAGAACATTGCCCATACCCGCATCCAGAAACACATGCATATAAGGGTCGGGCGCGCCGGTTGATGGCACGTTGTCTTCGGCGATTGCCAGCAAAAAATCCATGTTCAGGTTTTTGGTATACCATTCAACCGTTTCCCTGGCGTCTTTGCAGCGATAGGCAACATGATGTATTTGTTCGATTTTCATATTATTTCTCCGGTTGGGTGGCGGTGGCCAGTGCGGCAGCCAGCACTTTTTGATCGCCAATATGATTGGCCAGAACCAGAATAATTCTGGCATTGATCGCATCGCTTTGGGCTTTGGTTTTACCTTCATGCAGGGCCAGAAGTGCCGCATAAAAACCATCGGCATCAGCGATATTCGGTGTGGTGGTCAACATATCCTATCCTTTTCCCGTGGCGGTTTTTAATGCGGCATCAATTGCCGATTGATCATATTGCACCCAGCGCGCGGCGATATGTTGATCGGGGCGCATCAGGTAAACAGCAGCGGTTTGCCCGCCCAGATACCGCTGGCTGAATTCAGGGGATTCGCGGGCTGACAGCGCAATAATTTCCAAATCCGGATGGGGTGGCACATCCATCCCGATGGCCAGAATTTGAAATCTGTTGCCAAGCTGCGCCAGCAGCCAACCATCCTTGATTGGTGCATCAATTGCCGGTGCGCCGGGGCGGGTGACGGCTGGCAAGCTATCATCATCCGGCCCGTTCAGGGTTGAGCCATCATAGGTGCAAGGCACTGAAAGCCGCCCCGAATTCACCAGATTGCGGGCAAATTCATGATCTTTGGCAAGGTCCAGCACCGCATCGCGAAACACGCGGCTGATGTCTGATTTTGGCGTGATAAAATCGGTGGAACGGGTTGAGTTCAGGATGTTTTCATCCGCCCCATGCACCCGTTCCAGATTATAGCTATCCAGCAGCGCGTCGGGCGCATCACCCTTGATCACCATTGCCAGTTTCCACGCCAGATTATCAGTATCTTGCAAGCCGGAATTGGCGCCGCGCGCCCCGAATGGCGACACCTGATGGGCGCTATCACCGGCAAAAAACACCCGCCCATGGCGGAAATTTTCCATGCGGCGGCACTGGAACGTATAAATCGACACCCATTCCAGCTCAAATTTTGCGTCTTTCCCCAGCATGGCTTGCAGGCGGGGAATGACGTTTTCCGGTTTTATTTCATGGGCTTTGTCAATGTCGCGGCCCAGTTGCAGATCGATCCGCCAGACATTATCGGGCTGTTTATGCAGCAATGCCGATTGACCGCGATTAAAGGGCGGGTCAAACCAGAACCAGCGTTCACTCGGGAAATCGGCCTGCATGATCACATCGGCAATCAGGAAATTATCCTCGAACACCCGCCCGTCAAATTCCAGCCCCAGCATCTGGCGCGCCGCCGAATTGGCCCCGTCACAGGCAATAATCCAGTCACCCTCAAGGTTATACGACCCCTCGGGGGTGTCGATTTCCAAGGTGACATGTTCGGGATGGGTGCCAATGGCGGTAACCTTGTTTTGGCCACGAATTTCAATGGGCGCGCCCGCTGACTGCATTTCAAACACGCGGCGCACAAGGATTTCTTCAAAATAATATTGTTGCAGGTTGATAAAAGCAGGCCGGTTATGGCCGGTTTCGGATTGCAGATCAAAATTATAGACCTCGCTTTCATCAAAGAAAACCTTGCCTTTGTTCCAGACCACAGCCTTGTCAACCATCCTGTCCCCGCAACCCAGCCTGTCAAGTATTTCCAGCGGCCGTTTGGCAAAACATATGGCACGCGACCCAAAACTGACGCGGTCGTGATCATCAACAATAATAACCGGAATGCCCTGTTGGGCCAGATCAATCGCTGCTGTCAGGCCCGCAGGGCCAGCGCCAATGATAACCACCGGATGGCGGGCATTTCCACCCGGTTCCTGATCGGGGTTGGGATGGTAGGGGTATAGCGGTTTTTCAAATATTTTGGTCAT
>JALSGU010000212.1 GCA_026982575.1 Paracoccaceae bacterium
GCGTAATCGCCGAATTTTTCATCACAAGCAGCCCGCACCGCATCCCATGTTTCTTTTAATGTGCCGCCGCGCGCCGCCACCCGCACCGCTGGCGCATAGGTTTGGGCGACAAAATCACGGGTGTTTTCAATGGCGGCATTGACCATTTTCTCGCCAATCAACGCATCGCCCCGCCCCGGCGCAATGGCGCGCGGCGCATAAGATTTGATCGCATCCAGTGTTACAGACCAATCCTTGAAATGCCCGTCGCCGCAATAACAGGCTGAATGGTATTCAACGATATCGCCGCTAAACATTACCCCGTCATCGGGCACCCAAGCCACGATATCACCGGCCGTGTGGGCACGCCCCAGATGTTTCAGCACCACCTTGCGCTGGCCCAGATATACGGTCATTTCGTCCGAAAACGTGGTGGTTGGCCATGTCAGGCCGGGGATGCTCTCATGGCCTTGAAACAGGCGGGGAAAACGCTGAAACTCGCTGTCCCAGTCTTCTTGTCCGCGTTCCACCACCATGGCGCGGGCTTTGTCGGACATGATGATTTCACCGGCGCCATAGGCGCTGGCGCCCAACACCCGCACCGCATGATAATGGGTCAGCACCACATGGCTGATCGGTTTATCGGTAACGGTGCGGATTTTTTCAATCACCATTTCGGCCATGCGCGGCGTGGCTTGGGCATCAATGATCATCACGGAATTATCACCAATAATCACACCGGTATTTGGGTCGCCCTCGGCGGTAAAAGCCCATAAATCACGGCCAATTTGCGTGAAACTGATGTTTTTTTCAGCCATATCGCCTTGGGATGCAAATGCTTTTGTCATGTTGTTTTCCTAGTTTTTCCAGTCTGGTTCGGGCAGGGGTGGCAGTATCCGCCCCGTGCATTCGCCAAACCCTATTCTATAGCCATCGCCTTGTGCCCAGCCTGTCAGGGTGATGCGATCATTATCCTCGATAAATCTGCGGGTCTCGCCGGTATCAAGGGTAAAGGGGGTTTTGCCGGCATCGGTTTTTTCCAGCAAACAGCCCTGTTCGGCGGGGGTCGGGCCGGAAATAGTGCCGGACCCGAGCAAATCTCCGCAATTCATCGGGCAGCCGGAGCTGGCATGATGGGTTAATTGTTGGGCAGAGGAATAATACATGCGGTTATAATTGGTGCGGCAAATGGTGGTGGGTTTGGCTGCGCCCTTGGGCTGAATTGTTGCTTCCAGCGTAATATCATACAGGCCCGGTTTTTGCTCGATCAGGTAAGGCAGCAGCGGTTTGTCGGGTTTTGGTGCCTTGCATCGAAACTGATCCAGTGCCGCTTTTGGCACCACCCACGGGCTGATAGATGTGCCAAAGGCCTTGCCTTGAAACGGCCCCAGCGGTTGGTATTCCCATGCCTGAATATCGCGCGATGACCAGTCATTCAGCAACACATAGCCAAAAATCATGGCATCCGCCTGCGCGGTGGTAATGGGCTGGCCCATTTCGGTTGGCACGCCGACCACTGCGCCGATTTCCAGTTCAAAATCCATTTGGTTTGACGGGCCAAAATGCGGCGTTTCAGCATCCGGTGGTTTTATCTGCCCGCGGGGGCGGTGAATATCCGTGCCCGAAACCACCACGCTGGACCCGCGACCATTATAGCCAACGGGCATATGCAGCCAATTGGCGGGCAGGGCATTTTCAGCGCCACGAAACAGGGTGCCGACATTGGTAGCATGATGTTTGCTGGCGTAAAAATCCGTATATTCAGCCACCAGAAACGGCATAAACAGGGTGGCATCCGCCAGCGGAAACAGTGCTGTTTTTTGCAATTCCATATCTGCCGACAGACGGGTATCCCCGTCGAGGCGCAAAATTTCAGTCAGGTAATGGCGCAGCGCGTCCCATGCAGCCACCCCCTGTTCCATAAAGCCGTTCAAAAAGGGCAGATCAAACACGGTTTCACCGCCAAAATCGATCAGATCAGCGCGCTCCAACACCGCCAAGTCAAGGATCATATCGCCAATCGCCACCCCGCAAACCGGTTCTTGCCCGTCTGGTTCGCGCGAAAAAACACCAAAAGGCAGGTTTTGCACGGGAAAGGCGCAATCGGCTTTATTGGCGCTTTTGATCCAGCTTTGCACAGTGAATTCTCCGATGAAGGGTGTTTTTATGATTGATTACATATGAAACCAAGTCAAGTTCATTTTTATAATACGCACTTAATCCTCAATTTTAACTAGGGAAAATATAATTCTTGAAATTAGTTTCACCTGCAACTAATGTTTAATCATGCAGGATTTGGAGCTAACCGAATTTTTCCCATACCAAGTGCGGATATTCTACCGCTCGGTCAGCGATTCCGTTGCTAATATATATGCGGCAAAGTTCAACCTTTCGGTTTCGGAATGGCGGATCATGGCGGTTTTGGGGTCCAGCGATATGTTTTCCGCCAGCGAATTGGTGGCGCGCTCCAGTCTTGGCAAGGTGAATGTCAGCCGCGCGATCAAAGGCCTGAAAGCCGCCGGTTATGCCCGCCGTGACATAGATTTTGAAGACAAACGCCGCGCCGTGGTGCGCCTGACCGCCGAGGGGCGGCAGGTGCTGGCCACCCTGATTCCCCTGGTAAAGGCCCGCGAAGCGGAGCTGTTGGAAGGGTTGGAACCCCATGAACAACAACTGCTGCTGGGCTTGATGCAAAAAGTTAAGCATAATGCGGATCGAATTATCGTTGATAGCCGCGATACACCCAGATAAACACGTCAAAACCATCCAAAAAGGGCGCTGTTATGAACTGGGATGAATTTAGCAAATGGGGCGCGCGCATATCGGGCTGGGCCAAGAATTATCACAGCAATATCCGTGAGTTACCAGTGCGATCACAGGTCAAACCGGGTGAGGTTTTTAACGCATTGCCCGCCAATCCGCCAGAATCCGGCACCGGCATGGAAGAAATTTTTGCCGATTTTGAGCGCATTGTCATGCCCGGTATTACCCATTGGCAACACCCCCGGTTTTTTGCCTATTTTCCTGCCAATGCCACCCCGCCAAGCATGCTGGCGGATTTTCTAAGCAGCACCATTGCCGCCAATTGTCTGCTTTGGCAGGCCTCGCCAGCGGGCACGGAGCTGGAAACCAGAATGATGCACTGGCTGCGCCAATCGCTGGGGCTTGCCGATCATTTTGAAGGCGTTATTCAAGACAGCGCCTCATCGGCCACCTTGGCAGCGGTGCTGACCATGCGCGAACGGGCGCTGAACTGGGCTGGCAATGCGCAAGGGCTGGCGGGCCAGAAAACCTTGCGGGTCTATTGCTCGGACGAGGTGCATACATCGGTGGATCGTGCCATCTGGGTGGCAGGGATTGGCGGTGATAATCTGGTGCGGGTGCCCATCAGCGGCCCTTTGCGCGGCATGGATTGTGATGCTTTGCGCCAGTTGATTGCCGATGATCTGGCCAAGGGATATTTGCCCATTGGCATTATTGCCTGTGTTGGCGGCACCGGTGCAGGTGCCACCGATGCCATCGACAAGGTGTGTGATATCGCGCAGGAATACGGGGTGTTTACCCATATTGACGCGGCATGGGCCGGATCAGCAATGATCTGCCCGGAATTCCGCGAATTCTGGCCGGGCATTGATCGGGCGGATTCCATTGTGTTTAACCCGCATAAATGGCTGGGGGTGCAGTTCGATTGTTCGGCACATTTTATCCGCGATCCCGATGATCTGGTGCGCACCCTTGCCATCCGCCCCGAATATCTAAAAACCGAGGGCCAAGACCAGATCATCAATTATTCGGAATGGTCGGTGCCTTTGGGGCGTCGGTTCCGGTCTCTGAAAATCTGGTTTGTGCTGCGCAGTTACGGGCTGGAAGGCTTACGGGAAATGATCCGAAACCATGTGAAATGGACCGCTGAAATCAGTGCTAAACTGGCAGATACAAAAGATTTTGAAATCATTACTCAGCCGTTTTTATCGCTGTTTACCTTTCGGTTCGTGCCAAAAAACGCCAAGGATGCGGATGCTTTGAACCAACAATTGCTAGACCGGATTAACGATGATGGCCGTATTTACCTGACCAAAACAAGGGTTGATGGCAAATTGGTGATCCGCTTTACCGCAGGGCAGTTTGACACCACGCAAACCGATGTGGATATGGCTTATGATGTGATTACAGAAATTGCTGCGGGTTTAATCGTGGATTTCACCAGCCAATAGCAAAACCGGCTGGCCCGTGGGGTGTGGCGCGATATGCCCGCGTCCAAGCCGCGCTATGGTTGTTTATGCTGGCCTGACCCACCGCGCCGCCAACAGTTTTTCCAATGCGGCCAACCGGTTTTTCTGGCGGCATCGGAATCGAATGTGGTCATGTTAATGCACGGCTGGCGTCACCATGGCATCAATCGCCGATTTCAGGGTGATGGCGCCAATGGCATTACCGGCATCATCAATAATATTGGCCTCGGCCTCGCCGGATTCAACCATCAGCTTTGCGGCCAGTTCCAGCCTGCTGCCTGTTGGAATGGTGATCGAGCTGCCGCCATTGGCTGCGGTCATTATGGTATCTACCCGGATAACCCGCCCGCGGTTCACTTCCTTGATGAAATCGGCGATATAAGCATCCGCAGGCTTTAGCACAATTTCCTGCCCGGTGCCTTGCTGGATAACCTCGCCATCGCGTAAAATGGCGATCTGGTCGCCAAGGCGCAATGCCTCGTCCAGATCATGGGTAATAAAGACCACGGTTTTGTGCAGCTCGGCCTGCAATTCCAGCAGGATGGATTGCATGTCCATGCGGATCAACGGGTCAAGCGCTGAAAACGCCTCGTCCATCAGCAAAATATCGGCGTCATTGGTCAGGGCGCGCGCCAAGCCAACCCGTTGCTGCATACCCCCCGAAAGCTGGTTGGGATAATTTTCCTCAAACCCGTCCAGCCCCACACGGCTTAGCCAATGCATGGCGCGGTCATGGCGTTCCTTTTTGTCAACGCCCTGCAATTCCAGCCCGAAAATCGTGTTATCGATCACGGTGCGATGCGGCAGCAAGGCAAATTTCTGGAACACCATCGCGGTTTTATGGCGGCGGAATTCCTGCAAATCACCCTTGGACATTTTGCAAATATCCTCGCCCTGAAAAATCACCTCGCCGATGGTGGGGTCAATCAGGCGGTTGATATGGCGGATCATGGTTGATTTACCAGACCCCGACAGGCCCATAATCACCTGAATTTTGGCTGATGGCATATTGATGTTAATATTTTTCAACCCCAGTACATGGCCATGTTTGGCGTTCAGGTCATCCTTTGACATGCCGTTTTTGACCGCTTCGATATATTTTTTGCCATTGGTACCAAATATTTTGTAAAGGTTCTTAACCTCGATGCTGTTATCAGCCATGGACAACCTCCGAATGTTTTTGCAGGCGTTTGCCGAATTTTTGCGATACCCGATCAAACACAATGGCAATGGCAACAATGGCCAAACCATTCATCAATCCGAGCGCCAGATACTGGTTGTTCACGGCCTTCAACACCTCGGAGCCAAGCCCCTGAACCCCGATCAACGCGGCCACAACCACCATGGCCAAAGCCATCATAATGGTCTGGTTCACACCGGCAAAAATATTGGGCAAGGCCAGTGGCAATTGCACCGTAAACAGCTTTTGGCGGGGGGATGCGCCAAACGCATCGGCGGCCTCCAGCACGTCTTTATCAACCAGTCGAATGCCCAGATTGGTCAGGCGCACCACGGGCGGAATGGCGTAAATACATACCGCAATCAGGCCCGGCACCTTGCCAATGCCCAGCAGCATCAGGATGGGGATCAGGTAAACAAAACTGGGGATGGTTTGCATAATATCCAGCACCGGCGTGATAACCGCCTGTGTTCGGTCCGATTTTGACATTATAATGCCCAGCGGAATGCCGATAATAATACAAAGCGCGGTGGCGACCGAAATCAGCGCAAGGGTAAACATCATGTCTTCCCACATGCCAAGATAGCCAACAATTAACAGGGTTATCACAGTGCCAATCACCAGCGGCCAACTGCGCGCGCCTGCATAAACCAGCGCTGCCAGAATAACGATCATTAGCGGCCAGGGGGTGGCGACAACCAGTTTTTCAAACCAGACCAGAATAGCCAGCAACGGGTCAAAAAAGTTTTCGATTCCTTCGCCATATTCGCGGGTGAACCCCTTGAAGGTTTCGTCAATTCCTTTTTTGAAATCCCGCAATTCCGTGCGGCTCATTTCCGGAAATTCGGTTAGCAGTTCTTTTATATTCAAGCCGGTTTCGGCATTATCCGTGCTCATTTGTTTATCCCCCATGCCTTAAAACAACAAAGGCCCGCCGAAATTTCGACGGGCCAGTTTTTTTGTTATTGGCTCAAAATCAAAGCGCTGCTTTAACTTTGGCGGCTACTTCTTCGGAAACCCATGTTGTCCAGATGTCTTCATACCGGATCAGGAATTCATAGGCCGCGTCTTCGCCATCTGCCTGTTCGTCAGCCATGTAAACCAGCATTGCACCCATGACAGAACCCGGGAATACCCGTGCCGCAAGATAATCATTGATCTCGCCGCCATTTTGCATGAAATCATCGGTTACGATGGTGAATACTTCGGATTTAACCCAAGCGGTGCGTTGAGGGTCGGCACAACCATCTGTTGCCATACAGTTATTCCAGTTGTCATCACCGGCATAATCAACACCAAAAGGCACTGCCTGCATGTCGTATTTGCCAATGATCGATGTCGGAGACCAGTAATATCCCAACCAGTTTTCGCCGCGCTCATTTGCTTTGGCGATTGATGCATCAAGCCCCGCTGCCGAACCCGGATCAACCAGAACCCAGCCTTTTTCAGCCATATCAAAGGCCTCGAACAGGTTGTTGTTGATGTTCTGACAGCCCCAGCCAGCCGGACAGCCAACAAAAGCGCCTTTTGACGGGTCTTCTTGCGACGGGAACAGATCAGGGCGTTCGATCCAGTCAAGAACGGTTACCAGTTCGGGGTTTGCAGCAGCAGTATATGCCGGCACCCACCAACCCTCGCCAAGGCCGGTGATAGGTCCGGTATTAACTGCATGTAAACGCCCTTCGGCGATGGCCGCATCCACCAGAACCCGCACGCCGTTTACCCATTGCTCACCAGCAATATCCGGTGTGCCTTTGGCATCCATAGAGGCAAAAATAGCCGAAGTGCCGCCAACAATCAGCTCCACATTGCAGCCATAGCCTTCCTCAAGGATGATTTTATCAACATTGGCCAGCAATTCACCGGATGCCCAGTTGAATTCGCCCATGGAAATATCGCCGCATTCCATATCCTGCGCCATTGCGCCGCTGGCGCCAAAACCGGCAGCCAGCAAGGCCGCGGTGGTTAGAATTTTTTTCATTAGGTTTCTCCCTGTTTATGAACATTGTTGCCCCAAAGGTAAGCTACTGGCCATACCCAAGTAAAGGTTTACTTGGGTTTTTGCCAAGCATCGCCATATTCGATCCTTCAGCCCCGATCCTGTTGAAAACCGGCCTGCATCCATTCCGCTTCGGGTTTTATTGTTTCAGTGGTTTATATTGGGTCGGGAAATTGCAATAATTATTGCCGCTTTACGACCTATCAGCCATGCAATACGGCAGTTTCGGCCGGTTTTCTGCTATGATCGGGCCTGTCAGCCCCCCGTAATTCCATGCAGGGTCAGCGCGCTGACGGTTTTGGCATATTCCCGCCGCGCCTTGCTGGTGGCTTTGCTGTTCCACATATAATACCAGTTCAACATGCCAAAAACCGACATGGTTGTGGCATGCAAACGCGCTTTGTCATTGGCAAATATTTCCGGTGCAACCTTTTGCAGGGTGGTGGAAAAACAGCCAATAATATCGCGCTGGTAATTTTTCAGCCGGGCCTGCTCTGCCTTTGGCAACATGCCAAACCCCTTGGACTGGATACGGTGCTGGTGGTCCGCGCCCTCATAGGCAATCAGTGTTTCCAGCACCAGCGCATGAAACTGTTTTTCCGCTGGCAGGTCTGAAATATCCAGCCCGCAAATCCGGTCGCGCAAGCCTGAAAGATAGCTGTCGAGAATATCAAAAAGCAGGGCTTCCTTGCCGTCATAATAATGATAGATATTGCCCTTGGAAATCCCGCAAGCGGTGCCGAGCTGCGCCATGGTGGCACGATCAAACCCCTGTTCGGCAAACACCTTTGCCGCCTGTTTCAAAATATGGCTGCGTTTTTCGCCGTAATTTTTGGCAATCGGGCGTGGCATTTCTTATGCCTTTGGCCGGTTGTCAATCACCCGAACCGCCTTGCCCTGTGATCGTTCAACAGTGCCGGGATCCCCGACATTTATTTCGGTGCTGACGCCAACCGCATCCTTGATACGTTTGGCCAGCATCCGCGCGGCGGCTGATTTTGACAGGCTGTCGCTGGCATTTGGCAGGGCCTCTACGTGGATACGCAAGGCATCCATATGACCGGCGCGGAAACGCTCAACAATATAATGGGGCGCAATGCCGCCCGTGGCCAGAACCTGTTCTTCAATCTGGGTCGGAAACAGATTAACGCCGCGCAAAATGATCATATCATCCGACCGTCCCGTAATTTTTTCCATACGCCGCATGGACCGCGCCGTGCCTTGCATCAGCTTGGTCAAATCGCGGGTGCGATACCGGATCATCGGCATGGCTTCTTTGGTAAGGGTGGTGAAAACAAGTTCGCCCATTTCGCCATCCTCCACCAGTTCGCCGGTTTCGGGGTTGATGATTTCAGGGTAAAAATGATCCTCCCAGATATGCAAACCATCCTTGGTTTCCACACATTCATTGGCCACCCCCGGCCCCATGATTTCCGACAATCCGTAAATATC
>JALSGU010000213.1 GCA_026982575.1 Paracoccaceae bacterium
GCGCTGACCTTGATGCAAGGCGATACCCTGATCACAACGGCGGTTTTGGAACCGGGTGAAGAATATTTATGGCCGGTTGATCCGGGTGAATATTCTTTGATATCCCGAGACATGTCGCGCAGCGTTACGGTTAATAATTATCCCGTTGATGTCGGCACAATTGATCAAATCACCCCGTTCGAAACCGGCAAACGAACCATAGATTTTGAAAACATGGCCCCGACAGGGTTAAGAAAGGTGCCAAACGGTTATGGCGGGCTGAACTGGGTTAACCTTAACATCCAAAGCGCACATGCGGGGGGTAACAGCATTGGCTATGCCAATGGCACCACCAGCGGCAATTATCATATCTATACCAGCTCTGGCCATCCGGCGGAAATTTCAGCGGATCAGGCGTTTGATTTTATTTCGGTCAACCTGTCTGTGGCATGGCCCGATGCCGAAGGCGAACTTGTGGTTTTTGAATTTTATCGCGGTGAAACCCTGATCATGACCGAGGAAATCGGCCTTTCCGCATATGGCCCGATTTCTTATCAACCCCATATGCAGGATATCACCCGTATGCGTATTTCATCCAAACATTACTGGCAGGTTGTTCTGGATGATCTGGTGGTAAATACCGCAGAATAACCCTGTAAATCACAGGGTTTTCCGGTGCCATTCAATCAATCTATCAACAGCTTTGATCATATCCTCGCTTGATCCGGCATAGGAAAACCGCAGGGTTTGATGGCCCCTTATCGGGTCAAAATCAAGGCCGGGTGTCACCGCCACCCCGGCCTCGGCCAGAATTTGCGCTGCCAGTTCGCGGCTGTTATCGGTTATGTCAGATACATCCGCATAGATGTAAAACGCACCATCGGGCGGGGCAAAATTGGCAAAACCGGCTTTGGGCAGGCCTTTCATCAGAATTTCGCGGTTTCGGGCATAAACAGCACGGTTTCCCTGCAATTCAACGCTGCAATCCATGGCGTGCAGGGCGGCAATCTGGCTGGCATGGGGGGCACAGATAAACAGGTTTTGCGACAGGCGCTCAATGCGGCGCACATGTGATTGTGGCACCACCATCCAGCCAACCCGCCATCCGGTCATGGAAAAATATTTGGAAAACGAGTTGATCACATAAACATCATCGCTGATTTCAAGGGCCGATACCGCGCGTTTTCCGTAATCAATGCCGTGATAGATTTCATCGGAGATAAAGCTGATATTCTTTGCGGCGCAGGCATCAATAATTTCTTTCAAGGCATCATGGCCCAGCATGGTTCCGGTGGGGTTTGCGGGGCTGGCAACCAGCAAGCCTTGCAGGTTTCCCTGTTCCAAATCCTTGGCAACCGGTTGAAACCGCGTGTCAACGCCGGTTTCGATACGCACCGGATTAAGCCCCAGTGATTTCAGAATATTGCGATAACTGGGGTAACCCGGATCGCCGATCGCCACATTATCACCGGTGTCAAACAGGCTGATAAACGACAGTAAAAATCCGGCCGATGACCCGGCAGTAATTACCACCCGCTCGGCTGACAGATCAACATTATACCATTCCTTATAAAGCTGCGCGATTCGCTGGCGCAGCGCCGGCAGGCCCAGAGAAACCGTATAACCAAGCGGGGCCCTCCCCATTTGGCTGCTTAATGCTTTGATCGCGGCATTTGGCGCACCGGTGGCGGGCTGCCCCACCTCCATATGGACAATATCACGGCCCGAGGCCTCGGCCTGACGGGCGTTTTCCATTACATCCATCACAATAAAGGGATCAACATCACCCCGACTTGAAATCCGCATAAAAATACTCCTTACTGCGCAGACTTATTGGCGCAAAGGTTTGTGCCTTGTCAAAACAAAAGGCCAAATTGATGAAATCTCTGTTATTATCGCTGTCATTATTCCTGTTTACGGGATTTGCAGCCGCACAAACCACCCCCGTATTCGATGATATGACCGAAGCACAAACCGAGGCGTTCGGCGCCGCTGTCCGCGACTATTTGCTGACCAACCCCGAGGTCATCATGGAAGCGGTTGCCGTGCTGGAACAACGCCAGCAACAAGCCGCCGCACAAACCGATGGTGATCTGGTGCGCCGATATGCCGAAGACCTGTTTTACGACGGCTATTCCTTTATTGAGGGCAACCCCGACGGGCAAATCCTGATGGTGGAATTTATTGATTACAAATGTTCATTCTGCAAACGCGCCCATCCCGATGTCAAAGCATTGCTAGAAGCCAATGACGATATCCGTCTGGTAATCAAGGAATTTCCAATCCTTGGCGCCGAAAGCACCCTTGCATCGCGCGCGGCAATTTCTGTGTTGATCAATGACGGAAACGATGCCTATTACAATTTTTACGATGCGGTCATGACATTCAACGGCCCGCTGAACGAAGCCACCTTAACCCGCATGGCCACCGAATCCGGTGCGGATGCGGAATTGATGATGGAGACTGTAAATTCTCCGCTGGTTACCCAGATGATCCAGACCAATATGCGTCTGGCGCAAAACATGCAAATCACCGGCACGCCGACATTTGTGCTGGGCGGGCAGATGATGCGCGGCTATGTGCCCTTGGCGCAGATGCAGATCATGGTGGATGACCTGCGCGCCACGCTGGAATAGGCAGTTTTTTCCCATTAATCTATCTTAACACCCCTGAACCGTGAAACGGCACTTTTCAGGGGTGTCAGATGCAGGTATACGGGGGGGGAACAAAACCATTTCCGGCAAACACCTGAGGGATATCATGGGCACGAAAAAACTCGATTCAGACGTAGAATTCATCAAAGCACTTTCCGAATTACTGCGGGCAAATGACCTGACAGAAATCGAAGTGCGCCGCGAATATGGCGAAAACGATACCATTGATGTGCGGGTCGGGCGATCTGTGCAGGCCGCACCTGTTGCACCTGTTATGGCAGCCGCCGCGCCAATTGCTGCGGCACCAGTTGCAGCACCTGTTGCTGCCCCCTCCGATGATCCCGCCACCCTGCCAGGTGCGGTAACCTCGCCGATGGTTGGCACCATTTATCTTTCCGCCGAACCCGGAAAACCGGCCTTCGTTTCGGTTGGTGACAAAGTTTCCGAAGGCGATACAATTCTGATCATCGAAGCCATGAAAACCATGAACCAGATTCCGGCACCGGCATCGGGCACAGTCAAACGTATTCTGGTCGAAGACGGCGGCGCCGCAGAATTTGGCACCCCGCTTATGATTATCGAATAGGCGGATCAAATGTTCAAAAAAATTCTAATCGCCAACAGAGGTGAAATCGCGTTGCGGGTTATTCGCGCGTGCCGTGAAATGGGCATTAAATCGGTGGCGGTGCATTCCACCGCTGATTCGGATGCCATGCATGTGCGTATGGCCGATGAAAGTGTTTGCATCGGCCCGCCCAGCGGCACCCACAGCTATCTTTCCATTCCCAACATTATTTCCGCCTGTGAAATCACCGGCGCCGAGGCCATCCACCCCGGTTACGGGTTTTTGTCGGAAAACGCCAGTTTTGTGCAAGTGATTGAGGATCACGGGTTGTCTTTTATTGGCCCGACGGCCGAACATATCCGCACCATGGGCGATAAAATCACCGCCAAGGAAACCATGCGAAAGCTGGGCGTGCCTTGTGTTCCAGGCTCCGAGGGCGGGGTTGATACCATTGAACAAGCCCGTGAAATCGCTGATGAAATGGGCTATCCCGTGATCATCAAAGCCACCGCAGGTGGCGGCGGGCGCGGCATGAAAGTGGCACAAACCGCCGATGATCTGGAAGTGGCGTTTTCTACCGCACGGGCCGAGGGGAAATCGGTTTTTGGCAATGAAGAAGTGTATCTTGAAAAATACCTGACCCTGCCCCGCCATATCGAAATTCAGGTTTTTGGCGATGGTAAAGGTGGCGCTGTGCATTTGGGCGAACGCGATTGTTCCTTGCAACGCCGCCATCAAAAGGTTTTTGAGGAAGCCCCCTCGCCCGCGCTGGATGAAGCAACCCGCCAGAAAATTGGCAAGACCTGCGCGGATGCGATTGCATCCATCAATTATGCCGGCGCCGGCACCATTGAATTTCTGTATGAAAACGATGAGTTTTATTTCATTGAAATGAACACCCGTTTGCAGGTTGAACATCCGGTTACCGAGGCGATTTTTGGCATTGATCTGGTGCGCGAACAAATCCGTGTCGCCGAGGGCATGCCGATGTCGTTTAAGCAGGAAGACCTGAAAATCAACGGCCATGCCATTGAATGCCGCATCAACGCTGAAAAAGTGCCGGAATTCCGGCCATCCCCTGGCACGGTAAAACAATACCATGCCCCCGGCGGTTTGGGCGTGCGTATGGATAGCGCCATTTATGACGGCTATAAAATTCCGCCCCATTATGACAGCCTGATCGGAAAACTGATTGTGCATGCGCCTGACCGCGCCGCAGCATTGGCGCGGGTGGAACGCGCGCTTGGCGAATTGGTGATTGACGGGGTTGATACAACTATTCCGCTTTTCCATGCATTGCTGCGCGAAAAAGCTGTGCAATCGGGCGATTATACCATCCACTGGTTGGAACAATGGCTGGATACCAACCCGGAAATCTGATGTGAAAGACCAGCCGGAAATCACACCCTCGATGCTGCTTTATGCTTATGCGTCGGGGGTGTTCCCCATGGCTGAATCAGCTGATTCCGATGAAATATTATGGATTGACCCCGAAAAACGCGGGGTTATTCCGCTGGAGCATCTGCATATTTCGGGCAGTTTGAAAAAACTGTTGAAATCCAACCGTTACAGTATTTCTGTGGATCAATATTTTGAACCGGTGCTGCGCGCCTGTGCGGACCGCGCAGAAACATGGATCAACCCGCAAATATTTGATCTTTATCTGGAATTGCACGAAATGGGCTATGCCCATTCGGTTGAGGTGCTGGAAAATGGTGAATTGGTCGGGGGCTTGTACGGGGTATCTATCGAGGGTGCATTTTTTGGCGAAAGCATGTTTTCCAGCCAGCCGAGTGCTTCAAAAATTGCACTGGTGGCATTAGTGGCGCGGCTGAAGGCTGGTGGTTTTTTTCTGCTGGATACGCAATTTATAACCCCGCATCTGGAAAGCATGGGCGGGGTGGAAATTACCAAAGCCGCTTACCGCGCCCGTCTTGAAATCGCCCTGCAAAAAGATGCCGATTTTGGCCGGTTTCAGTTCTCGGATACGGCTTCGATCTGGCAGGTTATGACCCAGATATCATAACGTGGATGATCCAGCGCCGAAAGCGCGGGGCTGGACGCGAACATCCAGCCATGAAATGCGTCTTCTTCTTCGCGGATGTCGCGGATTTTCAGCAGGGCAAATGCATCTTTGTTTACATCATTTGGCGGATAACGGCAGGCCTCCAGCGTTACCTCAAGCCGTTCAAATTGCAGGGTTTCGCCGGTTTCCATGGCAAAATCGCCAACCACGCCGGTGATGCGGTCAAGCCCGCGTAAAATTGCACCGATGCCGACATCGGAATTGGCGCTGCGTTCACCATCAAATTCAAAGCTGGGCATTTGCAACACGCCATCCAGAGGCGATTCCATGATGGTTGGCAATGGCTCCTCGAATACGGATTGCGCAGCCAGCGGTGATGCCAGAAACAAAGCTATAAAAATAAATCTATTCATCGGGTTCGGTCACAAATTTCATTAACAGGTTCAGCAGGCTAAGCGCGCCCTGGGTGTAAATAATTTCTTCGCCAGGGTTCAACATTATATCTGATCCGCCCGGCGTCAGCTCCAGAAATGTGCCGCCCAACAACCCTTCGGAGGCGATTTTGGCTTCGGTATCATCGGGGATTTTAATATCGTCTAAAACATCAAAAAACGCGATCGCCTGATAGCTGGTTTTATCCAGTGTCAGGGCGGTTACGGTGCCGACATTCACCCCTGCCAGATGCACTTCGGAACCAACAGCCAAACCTTCGGCGCTGAAAAACCTGGCGGTATATTCAAAACTGTCATCCGCCTTGCCAAAACCACCCGCCTGCCCCGCAAACACCAAAAATCCGGCGGCTGTTGCAACAACAACCGCGCCAATCAGGGTTTCTGCTGCATTGCTGGCCATGGGTTATTCCGGCTGCCACGCATCATAATCAGAGCGTTTCGCAGGTTTTGCCATCAAAATACTGCCCTTTGGATGATAGGCAGCATCGGTTCCTGTCAGGTTTTCCTGATGGGGTTTTTCCCAATCCTTGCGCGGCAAGGGATTGTCATTTGGCATATTGTCAAAAGTGTGGTGCAGCCAACCATGCCATTCGGGTGACACGCGGGAACCCTCAATCGGGCCATTATAAATCACCCAGCGCTTGTCTTTATAGGTATAATATTTATTACCCAGACTATCCTCGCCCACCAGTTTACCTTTGCGCCATGTGAACAAACGGGTGCCGAGGCTCTGGCCATCCCACCATGTTAATAATAGCAAAATAAATTTCATCATACCGGGTTCCTATCAGGCCGAAGCGGTTTTTTCTTGATCCGCATAGATCATCAGCGGCGCGCCGTCTTTGCCAATGGCGTCTTCATTCACCACCACTTCGACCACGTTTTCCATGCCGGGCAATTCAAACATAGTATCCAGCAGCACTTCTTCCAATATCGAACGCAAGCCCCGCGCGCCGGTTTTGCGTTTGATCGCCCGCGCCGCAACAGCCTGAAGCGCATCATCGGTCATGGTCAGTTTTACGTTTTCCATCTCGAACAGGCGTTGATACTGTTTGATCAGCGCGTTTTTCGGTTCGGTCAAAATGGTGATCAGCGCATCCGCATCCAGATCGGTCAGGGTGGCAATTACCGGCAGACGCCCGACAAATTCGGGGATCAAACCAAATTTGAGCAGGTCTTCTGGTTCCAGATCCTGAAAAATATCGCCAACAGATCGCGATTCGTCATCCTGCACATCCGCGCCAAACCCGACAGCCGAGCCCTTGCCCCGCGCCGAGATGATTTTTTCAAGCCCTGCAAAAGCACCGCCACAAACAAACAGGATATTGGTGGTATCGACCTGCAAAAATTCCTGCTGCGGGTGTTTACGCCCGCCTTGCGGGGGCACCGATGCAACCGTGCCTTCCATGATTTTCAGCAAAGCCTGTTGCACACCTTCGCCTGATACATCGCGGGTGATCGACGGATTGTCGGATTTGCGGCTGATTTTATCAACTTCGTCAATGTAAACAATGCCACGCTGGGCGCGCTCCACATTGTATTCGGCCGATTGCAGCAATTTTAGGATAATGTTTTCAACGTCTTCCCCCACATAACCGGCTTCGGTCAAGGTGGTGGCATCGGCCATGGTAAAGGGCACATCCAGAATGCGCGCAAGGGTTTGCGCCAGCAAGGTTTTGCCGCAACCGGTCGGGCCGATCAGCATGATGTTTGATTTTGCCAGTTCAATTTCAGGGTTTTTACTGGCATGGTTCAGGCGTTTGTAATGGTTATGCACCGCCACCGAAAGCACCCGTTTGGCGACCTCCTGGCCGATTACATAATCATCCAGTACGCTACAGATTTCTTTGGGGGTGGGCACACCGACCGAGGATTTCACCAGACTTGATTTGGTTTCCTCGCGGATAATATCCATGCATAGTTCAACACATTCATCGCAAATAAACACGGTCGGTCCCGCGATTAATTTGCGCACCTCGTGCTGTGATTTGCCGCAGAATGAACAATACAAGGTGTTTTTGCTGTCCGAGCCAACTGATTTTGTCATCAAACTCTCCTGCCTATTTATATCGCCGAGGCCATCGACCAATGAATCAAAATATTTCCCCTATCAAACCATGACAGGGCCTTGGAATACAAGCCTCAACAACCCGAAAGCATCGGGAAATTAGCTGTCATCAGAAACCTTGCTGCGCTTTGCCACAATATCGTCAACAATGCCCCATTCTTTGGCCTGTTCTGCGGTCATGAAATTATCACGGTCCAATGCTTCTTCGACCTGTTTCAGGGTTTTATCGGTATGGTCCACGTAAATCTGGTTCAGGCGCTTTTTGATTTCAAGAATTTCTTTGGCATGCAGGGCAATATCGCTGGCCTGCCCCTGAAACCCGCCCGAGGGCTGGTGCAGCATGATGCGGCTGTTGGGCAAGGTTTTGCGCATGCCCTTTTCACCGCCAGCCAGCAACAACGCGCCCATAGATGCAGCCTGCCCGATGCATACAGTGGCAATTTTAGGCTGGATATATTGCATCGTGTCATAAATCGCCAAACCGCTGCTGACCACACCGCCGGGCGAGTTGATATACATGGCGATGTCTTTCTTGGGGTTTTCGGCCTCAAGAAACAGCAATTGCGCGACAATGATGGTGGCCATCTGGTCTTCGACCTGACCGGATACAAAAATAATCCGTTCTTTTAGCAGCCGTGAAAAAATATCGTAACGCACAGAACCGCGTGCTGTGGTTTCTTCAACACTCGGGATTACAAAACCGGTTTCATTCATAGAGTTCAGCATTTTTTGGCCTTTGCTACGCATCGCCGCAGATATAGGGCGAATTCCTTTCCTAAGGTTTAATCCCCCCGTGCCCGACCTTCAAGAGGCGTTACGCAAATGGCAACCTGAATTTCCAGCGAGGAATGTTTGCTGTGGAACAATTTCACAAGGGTAACCCTGAAACACGTCGCACTGGATTCTGCCTACTATTCCATCAAGGCTTTGGGTGAAAAGGCGCGCAGGCGGTAGGCTATGCCTTAAAAACGTTAAAAATCAAATCCAAGTAGCTTTAGCTGTTCAAAAACCGGGTAACGGCTTGGCGGATATGGGGGTCGGGCATCTTTTTTTCTATGGCATTTTGAAGGCGGAAATAAAACTGTTCCCCCAGAAAAAACGGTAGAATCGTGTCATATTCGCTGCTGGGCAAAACGCCGGATTTCAGGATATCCTGACAGTCTTTTCTGGAAACCCCGTATATTAAATCTGTATCGGAATTGGGGCGCTTGAATTGCAACAAAACCAAAAGCTGTGCCGTGGCTTTTGCAAAAGGTAGTATCGTTTCGCTTTGGATGTCAATTCCGTAAAGAATATTGTTGTGAAACAACAGATTAGCCGGAATAAAATCATCATGGGTCGGGCCTTTGATGGCCCTTATCCCGGCGGTTTTTCCGGCACGCTGGTTCAGGTTTTGGCGCAATGCATCCAGCAAATCCCGATCAACCGGTTTTGGAGCTAGATCAGGTTTGCGGCGGTCCAGCCGTTTCAGCCAGAATTGTGGTGAAAATCGTGACAGGGTATAAGCATCACCGCCAAATTTCTTAAGCCACAAGCCGCAGTTCAAAAGCATTCTGGAGCGTAACTCCGCATCATTCCCAGACAGTATTTTTCCAATATTTTCGCCCGGAATAAACTCCAAAACCACCACGCCAATGCCGGGAAAAGCATAAACACAGCGGTTTATACGCAATGGCCCTGTTGCCATTGACGGGTCCAGCCGCGCCACCTGCCCCATAAAGCTATGCACCGTATTATCGGGGTTTCTGCCAAGATAACGCTTTAGAACAAGGTTTTTACCATCAAGCGTTACGTGCAAAACCTCGCTAACATCGGATTGTTTCAGGGCGGCGATAACCTTGAAAACCAGTGGGGTTTTAATGCCTTGTCCTGTGACGATAATCTCCTGACCATTGGCGCTATTCCCGAGGGTCAGTTCAGCTTTTGAAAAGCTTTTCATGCATGGCTCCGAAAGTTTGGCATGCAAAACACCTTACATGATTGTCCGGAATGTAAAAAGGGGGCGATCATCGACCGCCCCCAAATTCAAAATTTGCGAAGAAAGTTATTCTACGTCAAGCGCCTCGATGGCTTTTTGAAGCTCATCCTTGGAAACCGATTTATCCGTAACATTGGCCAGTTCCAGAATGTAATCGACCACTTTGTCTTCATAAAGCGGGGCGCGCATTTGTTGTTGCGCCTGTTCGTTTTTCTGAATGAATTCAAAGAACTCGCGTTCCTGCCCGGGGTACTGACGCGCCTGCTGCATCATCATTTGCTGCATTTCGGCATCTGAAACCGTAATTTCATTTTTGTTGCCAAGTTCCGCTAACAACAGACCCAGACGCACGCGACGGGTCGCCAGCGATTTGTGCTCATCGGTTGGCTCAACCGGATCATGGTCATGGCCCTCGACTTCGGGGTTTTCTTCGTGCCAAAGCTGGTGGGCGATCTGGCCTGCTTCGGCCTCGACCAAGGATGGCGGCAGATCAAAGCTGAACATATCGTCCAGCTTGTCCATCAAACGACGTTTCAGAACGGTGCGCGCCGCGCCCTTGTATTCATTTGCAAGACGTTCCTTAACCTGATTGGTCAGTCCTTCAAGGTTTTCCGCGCCGTAACGCTCGCCCAAGGCATCGTCAATTTTGGCAGGAACCGGTTCGTTTACGGCTTTGACATTACAGGTAAAAACAGCGTCTTTGCCTTTCAGGTTTTCGGCTTGGTATTCGGCGGGGAACGTTACCTTGACTTCCAGCTCATCGCCTTCCTTGGCGCCAACCAGCTGTTCTTCAAAGCCGGGGATAAAGCTGTTTGATCCCAGCACCAGCGGGTAATCATCGGCTTGGCCGCCTTCAAAAGCTTCACCATCAACCTTGCCCAGAAAATCGATCACGATCTGGTCGCCGTCTTTGGCTTTTGATCCCTTGCGGCGCTTTTCAAAATTGGTGGCGCCTTTGGCGATATTTTCCAGGGCTTCGTTAACGGAAGCATCATCGATATCAACAACCAGACGCTCCAGATCAATCGAGGCAAAATCACCTTCGGGCACATCAGGCAGGCATTCATAGGCCATGGTAACCTGAATATCGTCGCCCTCGGCCCATTCGTCATTGGTCATTTTTACATCGGGCTGCTGCGCGGGGCGGTCGCCGGTTTTTTCAAACTGGGCCTTCATCGCGTTATCAACCGATTCCTGCATGGCTTCGCCAAGAACAGATTTACCGAACATTTTTTTCATCAAGGCGATCGGGGCTTTGCCCTTGCGAAAACCTTTCATCTGGAAATCGGCACGGGCTGTTTCCAGCTTCTCGTTTACAATCGCTTCCATGTCGGCGGCGGCAATTGTGATTTCATAGGCGCGTTTCAGGCCTTCATTTACAGTTTCGGTAACCTGCATGTTTTTTCCTTTTTCAGCCATCGGCCTGTTATTTGGTACGGATGAAGGGACTTGAACCCCCACGCCTTGCGGCACCAGAACCTAAATCTGGCGTGTCTACCAATTCCACCACATCCGCATAGGGCTTTAATTTGCCCGATTCCGGCGCCTATCTAGCAGGTGTTATTCATGCGCGCGAGGGGAAAATGAACCAAAACACTGGAATTTGTATATTTTATTCCTGTGGCCTATAAATTGAGCTTACAAAGTATTCATTTTTTTGAAAACATGCTTGGCATCAGCCCCGCAAACGCCACCTATACCAAGCCCGTGAAATACCAAGGGTTTGGCGTAGGTGGCGGGATAGCTAACCAAATAATAACTTAAAAAGAAAGGGACTGCTCTATCATCCTGACCTTGATCCGCGCCATTCCAAGGTTGGATTTTTTTATAAGCGCTGCATAAAGGAAAATAGTGGGGGTTTTCGCAAGTGGCCGGATCAAATGCACCTGACTGCCCAGCGTAATCAAAATATCCTCGATCCCCTCATCACCAAGCCCCAGCGCTTTCATTGCCTGTAACTTGGCTTTGACAACCTCGGTATTTGCCGCCGCAGCGATATCAAGATCAAAGCCTTTGCCGCCACCCTCGGACGCAAGCATAAGGCCGCTATCGCTATCAACTAGGCAACCACCAATAAAACCATCGATTTCTTTTAGTGCCGAAATATCGGTAGACATAATTATTCCCCTTTAGTTATTGTTAAAATACAGCAAATCAGTCGAAATAACTGACTGCAAAACGTTTCAATCTACATGCCCGATAAGCTTTGGTCACAACGTTGACCTAAGCGCTTCGAACCGAACGGAGAGGGGGTAGACCGAATCAAGGTGTTATGCAAGAAAATTAAAGCTACGGTCGGTTTTCCAGCTTAGACAGCACAGCCGGAAGCTGTTCGGGAATGTCCTCGGCGATCAATCCGGGGCCGAATTTCAGGGCGCATTCTACATGCAGCCAAGCGGCCGTTTCTGCGGCTTGCATGGGGCCAAACCCGCGCGCCAAAAGCCCTGTGATAAACCCTGCCAACACATCGCCGGAACCCGCCGTGGCCAACCACGGGGCGGATCGCTCATAATGGGCGGAATTAATCGCCGCCCTGCCCTGTGGGTCTGCAATGACGGTGTCTGCGTCCTTATAAAGCACCACACATCCGGCGCGTTTTGCGGCGTCCCGCGTGGCATCCACCTTGGAATATGCGGGGCCTTTGATGGCGGGTTCGGCGAGTTTTTCAGCAATATCAGGGAAAAGCCGCGCAAATTCCCCCGCATGGGGTGTCAGAACACATTTGTCATGCAAGGCAGCAAACAAATCCGGTTCCTGCGAAAGTATCGTAATCGCATCCGCATCCAGAACAACCCCGTAGGGTGCGTGGTCCCCACGCACCGCCACCTCAACCAACGATTTCGCCCGATCATCCACGCCAAGCCCCGGCCCAAGGCAAAGCGCAATGATCCGTTTATCTTGCAGTTTTTCCGTAAGGGCCGCGGCGTCCGGCAATTCAGACAGCATAATCGAAGTGAGTTGCGCAGCATGTTCAGGCAAAGCAGCAGCTTCTGCGCCGATGGTCACAAGCCCTGCCCCGATGCGCAGCGCACCACGGGCGGCAAGGCGGGATGCGCCGGTGAAATGTTGGGGGCCGGAGAGGATAAGGGCGTGGCCGTGATGGTATTTGTGGCCTTCCTTATGCTTTTGCAGGCTTTCCGCGAAAACTCGCCCAGCATGCAATACCCGTGCCGCGCGCCCGCTCATCTAGCTTCCTCCGCTACATCTGCCCATTTATCCAGCCCAATATCACAAATAACCAGCTTGCCGCACAGCTCTGGGCCGTCTGCCGACCGATGGCCCTGCTTGGCCCCATGAAAACTTACACTCAGCATCACCCGAGGCGCGCGCAGCCCGTGTTCTGGCTCTCCGCCCAATATTACCCCAGTATCAGCGCACAGCCCCGAAGGTATATCTATTGCTACAGTCCTAGGCGCGCGCCACTTGACACCCCCGTGCTTGTCTAAGCCCAAGCCTTCCAAGGCAAGCACATCAACCGCATCGTCAATCAACCAGAACCACTCCCACAAGCATGGGTCATCCACTTGCCGCTTTAGCCCGGTGCCAAACACGGCATCCACCAGCAAATCACAAAATGCCGGCGGAAAATCTGGCTCTGTCTCATCTGTTGGCGGGCAAGCGGGTTGCACTTCCCCCGTCTCCAACCACCGCTCCGCATTCACCTTCGCATCAACCGGCAGCTTTGCCAACTCGCCATACAAAAACACCTCAACCTGCCAGCCGCGTTGTTTCAACAGCCTTGCCACCACAAACCCGTCGCCGCCATTATTGCCCGGCCCGCACAGCACCACGGCTTTTTGCGAGGTCAGCGCCATT
>JALSGU010000214.1 GCA_026982575.1 Paracoccaceae bacterium
GCAATTTTGGGTCGATGGATGGCGATAAAGCCGCGGCGTTTCGCTATACCGAAGTGCGGATGGACAAAACCGCTGCGTATCTTTTGGCTGATATCGACAAAGACACCGTTGATTTTCAGGAAAATTACGATGGCAAAGACAGCGAGCCAACGGTTTTACCGGCACGCTATCCCAATATGCTGGTTAATGGCGCTGGCGGTATTGCCGTGGGCATGGCCACCAATATCCCGCCCCATAATCTGGGCGAGGTGATTGACGGCACATTGGCGCTGATGGAAAACCCTGATCTGACCGTCGATAATTTGATGGAATACATCCCCGCGCCGGATTACCCCACGGGCGGCATTATTCTGGGCACGCAGGGCGCCAAAAAGGCGTATCGTGAAGGGCGCGGTTCGGTTGTGACCCGCGCGCGGACCAGCGTAGAGGAAATCCGCAAGGATCGTTACGCGATTGTGGTTACGGAAATTCCGTATCAGGTCAACAAAGCCACCATGATTGAAAAAATCGCTGAACTTGCCCGTGACAAAAAGGTCGAGGGCATCGCCCATGTGCAAGACGAATCCGATCGTTTCGGTGTGCGCGTGGTGATAGAATTACGTCGTGATGCCACCGCCGAGGTGGTGCTGAACCAGTTGTTCCGCTTTACGCCGCTGCAAACCAGCTTTGGCTGTAACATGCTGGCGCTGAATGGCGGGCGGCCCGAAACGCTGGACCTGAAAAAATTTCTTTCGGCATTCATTACCTTTCGCGAAGAAGTGGTGGCACGGCGCACCGCGTTTGAATTGCGCAAAGCCCGCGAGCGCAGCCATATTTTATGTGGTCTGGCCGTGGCTGTTAGCAATGTTGACGAAATTGTCGCCACCATCCGCGCCAGCGCCAACCCTGCCGAGGCCCGCGAAAAACTGAAAGAACGCCGCTGGCCTGCGCAAGATATCGCCAGCTATATCCAGTTGATTGACGACCCCAGCCACAAAATAAATGAGGACGGCACTTATTACCTGTCCGAAACCCAGGCTCGCGCCATTCTGGAACTGCGCCTGCAACGCCTGACTGCAATGGGCGTTGCCGAGGTCACGGATGAATTGGCTGAACTGGCTGGTAAAATTCAGGATTATCTGGATATTTTGCGGTCGCGCGAACGGATCATGGCGATTATATCAACCGAGCTGAAAGAAGTGCGGGAGCTGTTCGCTGTGCCGCGCCGATCGGAAATTGTTGATTTTGCCGCTGATATGGACGACGAAGACCTGATAGAGCGTGAAGACATGGTGGTGACGGTCACCAATTCCGGCTATATCAAACGCACGCCTTTGGATGAGTTCCGCGAACAAAAACGCGGCGGCAAAGGATCAGCCGGGATGAACACCAAAGACGAGGATTTTGTTACCACGTTGTTTGTGGCCAACACCCATACGCAATTGCTGTTCTTCACCAGCGAGGGCATGGTTTATAAGCTGAAAACCTGGAAATTACCGCGCGGCGGGCGCAATGCACGCGGCAAGGCGATTATCAATATTCTGCCTATTCCCCAAGGGGTTAACGTGGCGGCGATCATGCCGGTTGACCGCGACGAGGAAGAATGGAAAGATTTACAGATCGTGTTTGCCACCTCCACCGGCGGGGTGCGCCGCAATGCATTGTCTGATTTCACCAATGTGCGTGCCAACGGCAAAATCGCCATGAAGCTGGATGAAGGCATGCGCCTGATCAACGCACAAATGTGCGACGAGGGTGATGATTTCATGCTGACCACCAGCCTTGGCAAAGCCATCCGATTCCCCGTGACAGATGTTCGGGTATTCAAGGGGCGCGACAGCACCGGTGTGCGCGGCATTAAACTGGCGGTGGGCGACGAGGTTGTTTCAATGTCTATTCTGCGCCATGTGGATGCCACCCCCGATGAACGCAGCGCTTATTTCAAAATGCGCCGTGCGGTTACCGGCGAAGACGGGGCCGAGGT
>JALSGU010000215.1 GCA_026982575.1 Paracoccaceae bacterium
CCCCGTTGGCGGGCTGCACAACCCATGATTATGCAGCCACAGCCGACGGGCGTCAGGACTGGAAAACCTCATGATCCGTAGGGTGCGCGGTCTCCATGTACCAGCCTAGCCATGATGCGCCGCCACGGTTTTCAAAACCGAAAACCCGTATAATGCCTCAAAACCCTTTTCGCGCCCATGGCCTGATTTTCCGACCCCGCCAAACGGCAATTCAACCCCGCCACCGGCGCCGTAATTGTTGATAAACACCTGCCCGGCCCGCAATTTCCTGGCCATGCGCATTTGGCGCGCCCCGTCACGTGTCCAGACAGATGCCACCAGACCATATACGGTGCCATTGGCAATTTTTATCGCTTCGGCTTCGTCTTCAAACGGAATCAACACCTGAACGGGGCCGAATACTTCATCCTGCGCAAGGCTTTCATCAGGGCCTATCCCGCCGTATAATGTCGGTGCAAAATAATGCCCCCCTTTGGGCGCATCCTTGACAATTTCCGCCTGTGCCAGAATGCGCGACGGATCGGCGGCTTTTGCAAACCCATCAACGATGGTTTTCTGGCGCGCCGAAATCAGTGGCCCGACATCCAGATCATCTGCCGCCGGACCAACCCGCAAGGCCCGATACCGTTTGGCCATCATGGTGGCCAGCTTGTCATAAATGCCGCGCTGCACCAATATACGGCTAGAGGCCGAGCAGGTTTGCCCCGCATTTTGCACCCCCGCATTCACCAGAAATGGCAAAGCCGCGTCCAGATCGGCATCGTCAAACACCACTTGCGGGGATTTCCCGCCCAGTTCCAGCGTCACGGGAATAACATTGCGCCCGGCCGCCTGTTGCACCAGTTCGCCCGTGGCCACCGACCCCGTAAACGAAATATGCTGCACACCGGTATGGCCGGACAGGGCCGCGCCTGCCTCGGCACCAAGACCCGGCACGATGTTCAGCGCACCCGCTGGCAGGCCGGCCTCGATCGCAATAGCGCCAAAGGCCAGCGCTGTCAGGCAGGCTTCCTCGGCCGGTTTCAACACACAGGCATTGCCCATCGCCAAAGCCGCACCCACAGATCGCCCGATGATTTGCATCGGGTAATTCCACGGCACAATATGCCCCGTCACCCCGTGGGGTTCGCGCAGGGTATAAACCGTATACCCATCCAGATACGGAATGGTTTCACCATGGATTTTATCAGCCGCACCGCCGTAAAATTCCAGATAACGCGCCAAAGCCACCGCATCGGCGCGGGCCTGCTTAAGCGGTTTGCCTACATCGGCGGCCTCCAGTTCAGCCAGATGATCCACATGTTCAAGAACGGCGCGCGACATATCTGTCAGAATGCGCCCCCGTTCAAGCGCCGATTTACGGCCCCAGACCCCGTCAAGACTGGCTTGGGCTGCCGTTACGGCCGCGTCTATATCCGCGGCTTGGCCGCGTGCAATGCTGGCCATTTCCGCGCCGGTTGACGGGTTTTCCAATGTCAGTATTTCGCCCCCTACAGGGTCTATCCATTTGCCGTCAATCAGGCATTTATCGGTTTTGAACCAGTCTTCGCTCATGGTGTTTTCTCCAAAACAGGTGCCGCTGCGATCAGGGCTTTGGTATAGGGGTGTTGCGGCGCGGTAAAAACGGTTTCCGTGTCACCCGTTTCAATTATTTTACCGGATTTCATTACCATAACACGGTCGGTTATGGCCCGCACAACAGAAAGATCATGGCTGATAAACAGGTATGACAGGCCCAGCCGGTCGGATAATCCGGCCAAAAGATCCAGAATTTGGGCGCGGATGGAAACATCCAGCGCCGATACGGCCTCGTCCAGAATAATCAGTTCGGGTTTGATGATCAAGGCGCGGGCAATGGCGATACGCTGGCGTTGGCCACCGGAAAATTCGTGGATGTATTTATCGGCATCCGCTGCCAGCATGCCCACCTCGGTCAACGCCTTTTCCACCGCTTGGTGCCGCGCAGAGCCTGTTGGCGCATTGTCCAGCAAATGAAACGGTTCGGCCACCAAACGCATTACTTTGTGACGGGGATTAAAGCTGCCATACGGGTCTTGAAACACCACCTGCATTTTGCGGCGCAATTCACGCGGAACTTTTTCACCGGCAGTAACCGCCCGACCGTCGATTTCGATGCGCCCTGCTTGAACCGCATCCAGCCCCAGAATGGCCCGCGTAAGCGTGGATTTCCCGCACCCGCTCTCCCCCACCAGACCAAGGCTTTCGCCGCGTTTAATCGAAAAGCCGACATCATTGACCGCGCGTAATTTCGGCGGCGCGCCAAACAGGGATTTACGCGGCAAAATGTAATCGCGAACCAGACCGGAAACCTGCAAAATCGGCGTTTCTTGCGCTTTTGCCGCACGATCCGGCACATGGTTCGATGCTTTGAACAATGCGCGGGTATAGGGGTGGTTCATCTCGGCAAAAACCTGTTTCACAGGGCCGGATTCAACCACCTTTCCGCGACGCATAATCGCGATTGTATCGGCAATATCGGCCACCACCCCCAGATCATGGGAAATCAGCAACAGCGCCATACCATCCTCAACCACCAGTTTTTTCAACAGACCCAGAATTTGCGCCTGTGTGGTGACATCCAGCGCGGTTGTCGGTTCATCGGCGATCAGCAATTTGGGGCGCAGCGCAATGGCCATGGCGATCACCACCCGCTGGCGTTGGCCGCCGGATAATTCATGCGGATAGCGCGATAGCGGAAATTCGGCTGCAGGCAGGCCCACACGGTTCAGGGTTTCGCGAGCAATTTTCAGGGCCTCTGATTTCTGCGCCGCGCCGTGGATCAACACCGTTTCCGCCACTTGCGCACCGATGGTTTGCACAGGGTTTAACGCCGTCATCGGTTCTTGAAACACCATGCCGATATCTGCACCGCGAATATCGCACAGCGCTGGTTCCGGCAATTGCAGCATGTCTTGCCCGTCAAACATCACCTGCCCGGAAACATTTGCGCCGCGCGGCAAAAGCCGGTTAACGCAATAGGCAGTCATGGATTTTCCCGACCCGCTTTCGCCAATTATGGCAACAATTTTTCCAGCCTCGGCTTGCAGCGAGATGTCTTGCAAAATTTGCGTATCACCGATCGACAGGTTCAGGTTTTTGATCTGCAAAAGTCCCATCAGCGTTCCCTGTTGATTTTAGGATCAAACAGATCGCGCAGCGCATCACCCATCAGATTCAGCCCCAGAACCGTCAGCACAATCGCCGCACCGGGAAACAGCGCCAGATGTGGCGCAAAGCTGATCATGGTCTGGCTGTCGGCCAGCATCCGCCCCCAGCTGGGCATCGGGGGCTGCGCCCCAAGCCCGATATAAGACAGCGCCGCCTCGGCCAGAATGCCAAGACTGAACTGGATGGTGCCCTGCACAATCAACAGATTGGTGATATTGGGCAAGATATGTTCAACCGAAATACGCAGCGCGCCTTTGCCTGCCACCCTTGCCGACAACACAAAATCCCGGGTCCATAACGACAGCGCCGCGCCCCGCGACAGCCGCGCAAAAACCGGAATATTGAAAATACCGATAGCAATAATGGCATTAACAGCTGATGGCCCGAAAACCGCGGTAATCAGAATGGCAATCAACAAAGCAGGAAAGGCAAATACCAGATCATTGCCGCGCATCAGGATTTCATCAATCAAGGATCCTTTTTGCGCCGCCGCCGCCAGCCCCAGGGGCACGCCCAGCCCCATGCCGATGCCCACCGCCACCACCGCCACCGCAATCGATGTGCGCGCCCCAACCATCAGCATGGATAAAATATCACGGCCATATTGATCGGTGCCAAACCAGTTGCCAGCAGCGGGCGGGCGCAGTTTGTTAACAATATCGACCCCGTCCGTGGCATAAGGGGTCCAGAAAAACGACAGCAGCGCCGCGGCCACAAAAACAATCGCCATGCAAAAACCAATGGCAAAGCCCGGCATTGAAAAAGCCCGTTTCATGGGCGTCTCCGTAATCTTGGGTCCACCAGCGCATAGGTGATATCAACCAGAAATGTCACCAGAATAACCGCAAAAACCAGCAGCATTACCACGCTTTCGACCACGATCAGGTCGCGCTGGGTGATGGCGGTGAAAATCATACTGCCAAGCCCCGGCAGGAAAAATACTTTTTCAATGATAATCGCACCGGCCAGCAGAAACGAGAATTGCAAACCGATGATGGTCAGCACCGGAATCATGGCATTGCGCAACGCATGATGCACCATGGCGCCCTTTGCTGTGCGGCCCTTGGCGCGGGCGGTGCGCATGAAATCCTCGCTAAGCGTATCCAGCAAAGCCGAGCGCATAACCCGCGCCAATATCGAAGCCTGCGGCAAGGCCAGCACAAATGCCGGCAATGTCAGCGCCTTGACCGCCAAGGCAGGATCATCCCAGCCGGGAAAGCCGCCCGGGCTAAACCACTGGTATTTCAGCGCAAATATATTAACCATGATCATGGCAAACCAGAAATTAGGGATAGCAACGCCCAGTTGCGTGCCCCCCATCACCAGCCAATCCGCCCATGAACCGCGCTTGGCCGCAGCAATAATACCGATCGGAAACGCAATCACTGTGGAAAGCAACAGCGCATAAAGCGCCAGCGGCAGCGATACCCACACGCGCCCTTGCACCATTTCAACCACCGGCACGCGGTAGGTATAGGAAATGCCGAAATCGCCTTGCAGCATGCCCGAAACCCACAGCCAATAGCGCGCCAGCAGGCCTTGGTCCAACCCCATCTGGCTGCGCAGGGCATCGACCGCATCCTGGGTGGCGTTAATGCCGAGCATCAGGCGGGCGGGGTCTCCGGGGATGATTTCCACCACAACAAAAATCACCACCGAGGCGGCAATAAGGCTAAGGCCCAGCGAGAGCAGACGTTTGAGGGTGAAAATCAGCATTTTATGCCTTGATCGGCCCGCACCATTTGGCGCGGGCCGATTTGGTTACTCTGCCCAGTATACTTCGGAGAGGTTGCTGCCCTGGGTCGGGGCGTTTTCCCACAACCCGCGGATATCGGCATTGGCAACGCCGGTTTTTGCCAGCTGGAAAAGGTAGCCGTTGACGTAATCATCCGCGATCATGCGTTGGGCAGCTTGCAAAATTCCGGTGCGCGCCGCCGGGTCTGTTGCGCCGTTGAGGTCGTCCATCAAGGCTTGAAAATCAGCGCTGTCATACTGGAAATAATAATCGGGGTTGGCGTATATCCCGATATCCATGGGTTCGGTATGGCTGACAATTGTCAGACCGAAATCCTTGCCTTTGAACACTTCTTCCAGCCACGCGCCCCATTCAAGGTTGGTGACCTCGGTTTCAATGCCAACGGCACGCAGCTGCGCCGCGATAATTTCGCCCCCGCGCCGCGCATAAGATGGCGGCGGCAGTTTCAGCGTGGTGGTAAACCCGTCCGCAAAACCGGCCTCGGCCAGCAATTGCCGTGCCAGATCGGGATCATAATTGCTTTGCGCTGTCAGATCCAGATAGGCCGGGTTATGCGGCGCAAAATGGGTGCCGATCGGGGTGCCATAGCCAAACATCGCGCCGTCAATGATGGCGTTACGGTCAATGGCATGGGCCAGAGCCTTGCGCACCAGCGGGTTATCGAATGGTGGCATTTTGTTGTTGGTGGAAAGAATGGTTTCACCCTCGGTTGATCCGACAATCACGGTAAAACGCGGGTCGGCATCGAATTGCGGCAGGTTTTCCGGCGCGGGGAAGGTCGGAAATGCGTCAACCTCGCCGCCCATTACCGCGTTGAACGCCGCAACCGGATCAGAGATATATTTGATGGTCACGGTTTCCAGCAAGGCCGGATCGCCCCAGTAATTTTCATTGCGGGTCATGGTGATGCTGTCACCCTGCACCCAGTTGGTAAAGGTAAACGCGCCGGTGCCGTTGGGGGCGGATTTAAGCGCCTCTATGTCATCACCCTCGTTCAGAATTACCGCATCACCCCATGCCATGTTAAACAGGAAATTACCGGTTGGCGTGGAAAGTGTCACCACCACGGTGGTATCATCGGGCGCGCTGACATCCGCGATATTGGCAAACAGGACTTTTTGCGCGTTTACGCTGTCTTCTGCGCGGGCACGATTCAGCGACCAGACCACATCCGATGCGGTCAAATCGGAACCGTCATGGAATTTTACACCGCTTTGCAAGGTAAACGTATAGGTCAGGCCATCATCCGAGATTTCCCAGCTTTTGGCCAATGCCGGAATGACCGAACCATCAGAGGCAAATTCGGTAAGCCCCTCGTAGATGTTGATATAAACCACGTTGTCAATCGCCCCTGCCGCGCCCGCTGTCGGGTCCAGATGCGGGGGTTCCAGTTGATCACCGATGGTAATGCCGGTATTTTGCGCCATGGCCATGCTGGCTGTCAGGGCCAGCGCGCTTGCGCCTAATAAGATATGTTTCATGGTTTTCTCCTAGTTTTGCGGGGAAGGCCCCGTAAGCAGTTCTGCAAGGGCAAGGCCCATTACTTTGGCTGAATCCAGCATATCGCTGACCTCGATATATTCATCGGGCTGGTGCGCAAGGTCCAATATCCCCGGCCCATAGGCAATACAGTTCTTCATCCGCCCGATGCGGTCAATATGTTTCTGGTCATATGTGCCGGGTGACACCACATATTGTGGCGATTTTCCCAAAACCTGTTTGATTGCCTTTGAAACCGTGGTCACCACCGGCGCGTTGCGGTCGGTCATGGTGGGAATCACCCGATGGATTTCGCGCATATCATAGGAAAACCCGGGGCGTTCCGATTTGACCTTTTCCAGAACCGCACGGATTTCGGATTCGACATCCTCGATGCTTTCCTCAAGCAAAAAACGCCGGTCAACGATCATTCTGGCGCTGTCGGGCACAACGGGGCTGGGCAATCCGGTGAAATCATCCGCAGGTTCGGCCTGCCCGCCGTGAAAGGAATTAATGTTCATTGTTGACTGTTTCGCACCCAAAGGCACCACCGGCATTTCGGTGCGTTTTTGCGCCAGCGCCGGAAACAGGCTGGTTTCCATTTCGGCCATAACCGCCCCCATATGGCGCACAGCACAATCGCCCAGAAACGGCATGGAGCCATGGGCAATACGGCCACGGGTTTCGATTTCTGCCCAGAAAACCCCGCGATGGCCAAGACAAACACGGTCTTTGTTCAAGGGTTCGGGGATGATCACATGTTGCACGCGTTCAGGGCTGAAATAACCGCGCCCGGCCAAATAGGCCACGCCGCCAAAACCGCCGGTTTCCTCATCAGCGGTGCCGGAAATTTCGATGGCACCGTCAAAATCGGGCCAGACCTCCAGAAAGGTTTCAACCGCAATGATCGAGGTGGCCAGACCGCCTTTCATATCGCACGCGCCGCGCCCGTATATTTTGCCGTCTTTCAATTCACCGCCAAAGGGATCAAAGCTCCAGTCTTTGCCAATTTCAACCACATCTATATGGCTGTTGAAATGCACGCATTCGCCCGCGCGCGCGCCCTCAAGCCGCGCGACAATGTTCCAGCGCGGGTATTTTTCACAATCGCCGGGGGTGTCAAAGGCGCGGATCAGTTCAATGGAAAACCCGGATTTTTTCAGCCGGGTTGACAGGTATTCACAAATTTCACGATAATTTTCACCGGGAGGATTAAGGGTTGGAATGCGAATAAGATCTTGGGTCAGGGCGATCAGCTCTGATTTTTTTGCGGTGATCCGCTGTTGAAATTCTGCTGTTAAATCCATTTTGCCCTCTGGCCGGATGCTGGGCCAGAAACCGGCAAGAAGCAAGGCGTTTCACAAACAAACGGCAAGAATTATGCATCGGACAAGACCATAGATCCCTGGTTATGTTTTCCAATTTTGTATGAAAGAACCAATTGGAGCGGGCGATGAGATTCGAACTCACGACATCTTCGTTGGCAACGAAGTGCTCTACCACTGAGCTACGCCCGCATCCTGTTGGTGAGCCGGAGTTATACGGATTGACGAAAGATGCACAAGAGGAAAATCGGCCTTTTATCCAAAATATTCGCAGCACCCTGACAGCTTTTCCTATGGGGTGGCTTCTTGGCGAATATGCAGACCCAATCCACCCAGAATCAACGAAAAATCGGGAACTTCGCCGGTCGGGATATTGCTGGTCTTGTCCCGGTTTGGTTCCGGTTTCTTTCGGGTAATAATTGCACTGAAGGAGATCAGGAATGACAATCAAATATACAAACGAGTTTCGCCGTGACGCGGTTTGTATTGCCACTAGCAGCGGGCTAACAAGGCCCAAGGTAGCCTCTAGATTTAGGGGTCAGGCTATACCATTCAGTCCACAGCCGGATTGTTATGGGCAAAATAAAAACGGACACCCCGTTGCCGGTGGTGTCCGTTAATTCTTTGCTAAGGTCTACTAAACCCTATTCGGCATTAGGTGGTTTCGCTGCTTGTCAGTGCAAGAACCAGAACACCCAGAATAACCAGCGGGATCAACCAAGCGCCGGAACCGCCCATAGGACCTGCAGTTTCTTCGATCATGGTGACTTCTGGCGCGGTGTAAACCAGGGTGCCAGCGGATGCAGCGCCAGCTGCGATTGTGCCCAAAAGGGCCAGAGTAAGAGATTTCATTTTTTCTTCCTTAGAATTTGCGCAATTAAGGTAAGCCTTTCGGCATCTCCTCTTTAAGCACAGATTTTTACCTTAAACCAGCACTTTTGTGTAATTTAGTAGTATTTCGCTTGTTGGCGCGATACCTGTTGCCCAATTGCAATGGTGTAACTGCCGGAGAAAACAGGCATATGGATAAAATAGAACAGCCTCTGTCCTTTTGTATTACCCTATGCTCCCGCCAGCGTCCGGTTTTATTGCGGCAATGCCTAAGCTCTCTGGAACAGTTGGTGATTCCTGAAAACACCAAGGTTTCAGTGCTGGTTGTTGAAAATAACGAGACACAGCAATATCGGGAAATTCTTTCTGAATTTGGCAAGGTTTTGCCGCTGACCCATGTTTTGGAACCCCGCGCCGGATTAACTTATGCCCGTAACAAAATTCTGGATACGCTGTCGGAAATGCAGGTTGACTGGATGGGGGGCGTTGATGATGACCAGATCATTGATCCGCAATGGTTGGTGCATATGGTAGCTGCAATCCGGCAATTTCCCGATACAAAAACCTTTGTCGGCGATTGGCGGCGCGCCATTCCCCGGGATATACCCTATTGGTATCCGGTGTTGAACAAGCCCCAAAATCTGCCAACTGGCGCATTGCTTCGTGAAGGCGCCTCCGGAAATACAGCCATCCATGCTTCGGTTTTCTGCCCGTCGGGCATGGGGCTGCGGTTTGACATGGCCTATAATTTTCTGGGCGGCGAGGATACCGATTTTGGCACGCAATACCTGAACAAAGGCGGTAAAATCCGGTTTGTGGCAGGGGCGCGGACTGATGAAGACATCCATGAACCCCGCGCCAGCCTGAAAGCACGGCTGGAACGGATGAGCATGAGCGAGTTTATTCTGGCCAAGGTGCGTCACCGTCGTAAATCTGCGATTTCTGCATGGGGTTGGACCCTGCAAATTCTGTATCGCAGCACGGTTTTCGGAATTGGCAACATGCTGCTTGCCGGCATTACCCTGCCGTTTCGCGAGCGCTTTGCCATGAAACGCTATGGCATGGCGCTTAAGTTTTTTGCCAAAATTCGTGGGTTGTTCTGGTATTACTCTGGCAAACAGCCCGAACAATATCGCAATATTGACGGCAGTTAGCGGTTCCCGTTGCCAGATAACCTGCCTATATAGCCCCCATGACCCAAAACCCAGCAAATCTGCGCCCCGACCTTGCCCGCGCCCAAATCCCCGATGCGGTGCGCCCCAACCAGCCAAAAATCGGCATGGTCAGTCTTGGCTGTCCCAAAGCTTTGGTCGATAGCGAGCGTATCCTGACGCGGCTTCGCGCCGAGGGTTATGCGATTTCGCCTGATTACAGCGATGCTGCGGCGGTGATTGTTAATACTTGTGGTTTTCTGGATTCCGCCAAGGCAGAATCCCTGCATGCCATTGGCGAAGCCTTGGCCGAAAACGGCAAGGTGATTGTAACCGGCTGCCTGGGGGCGGAACCGGAGTATATCACCGGCGCGCATCCAAGCGTTTTGGCGGTAACCGGCCCGCATCAATATGAACAGGTGCTGGATGCGGTGCATGCCGCGGTGCCGCCCGACCCTGACCCGTTTGTTGATCTGCTGCCTGCCAGCGGGGTTTCGTTAACGCCGCGCCATTACAGCTATTTGAAAATATCCGAGGGCTGTAATCATAAATGCAAATTCTGCATCATTCCCGATATGCGCGGCCGCCTGAAAAGCCGCCCAGCCCATGCGGTGCTGCGCGAGGCTGAGCGGTTGGTAGATGCAGGCGTAAAAGAATTACTGGTGATCTCGCAAGATACTTCGGCTTACGGGGTGGACATCAAGCATGGCGAACAAAACGGTCATCGCGCCCATATCACCGATCTGGCCCGTGATCTGGGGTCTTTGGGCGCGTGGGTGCGGTTGCATTATGTTTACCCCTATCCGCATGTGCGAAACCTGATTCCGCTGATGGCTGAAGGGCTGATATTGCCCTATCTGGATATTCCATTCCAGCATAGCCATGTGGATGTTCTGAAACGCATGGCCCGCCCTGCTGCCAGCGCAAAAACGCTGAACGAGATCGAAAAATGGCGCTCTGATTGCCCTGATATCACCTTGCGCAGCACGTTTATTGTTGGATATCCCGGTGAAACCGAGGCCGAATTCCAGCACCTGCTGGACTGGCTGGATGAAGCACAACTGGATAGGGTAGGTTGCTTTCAATATGAAAATGTCGCAGGCGCGCGCAGCAATGCCTTGCCCGACCAAATTGACCCAGAGATCAAACAGGATCGCTGGAACCGGTTTATGGAGAAATCACAAGTGATTTCAGAGGCCAAGCTGGCCCGCAAAGTCGGCCAGCGTATGGACGTGATTATCGATGAAATCGATGCGGAGGGCGCCACCTGTCGCACCAAAGCCGACGCGCCGGAAATTGATGGCAACCTGTTTATCGACGCGGGGTTTGAAGGCTTGAAAGTTGGTGAAATTATCACCGTAGAGGTCGACGAGGCCAGCGAATATGATTTATGGGGCAGGGTTGTTTAGGCCTGTCGCGGAACCGTGTGGCTCCTTTAGTCGCGTATTCTGCGCAAAAGGATAACGATAATGCAATGCACTGCCCGGTAGGTGATCGTCACTCTCGTGGTTTGCAGATATCCGACTGCGGTGCAGCGCAATGCCGGGCTGATCTGACGGCATTCGCGGCAAACGCGCCGAGATGCTGAAATTGCCACCTTGGAATACATCAACAGCTCTTACAATCTCCGCTCTAGGCTGGAAAAGCCCCTGCTCATGGTTTATTTCACAAACCACTTTCAGGCAGCGCTTGGTTTTCGAAAGGTGTGCCGCTTAAATGATATCTCGGAGCGGCCCTAAAGCACAGCAGGTCCAGTAACGGCTGACTTTGTTGAATTGTTCTTCCGTTAGCCAAAATGTTTCAGACATAAAAACCTCCCTGTTTTATGCAATGAATCGCAATTATATTTATAGGTCTATGCCTTGGGAAACGGCTTTGACAAACTGGTCTATTTCCGTGTCGGTTGTGGCCCAGTTGCAAACCAGCCTTGCGGCAAAGGATTCATCGGGCGGGCCTTCCATCGGGTGGGTTTTGGGCCAGTGGTAATAGGCCGCACCGGAATTGACAGCCGCGATATGGCCTTTTCTGGGCCAGCTTGCAAACACCGTATTTGCATCCACGGGGTGTAAAATGGTGGCACCTTCGGTTTGCCGTAATCCGGCCTTTAGCCTTTGTGCCGCCTTGTTGGCTTTTTGGGCCAGTTCCAGCCAAAGACCATTGTCAAAATAAGCGTTCATTTGTGCCGAAAAATACCGGTGCTTTGAAAACAGATGCCCGCCGCGTTTGCGGCGCAGCTCGAACTCCCATGCGCGTTTCGGGTTAAACAATACAACCGCCTCAACGCCCATCAATCCGTTTTTTGTGCCCCCCAGTGATAAGGTTTCAACACCTGATTTCCAGGTCATTTCGGCGGGGCTACAGCCCAGTGAAACCAGCGCATTGGCAAATCTGGCTCCGTCCATATGCACCGGAATGTCGTTGCTTTTGGCAATATCGCAAAGTGTGCGAATTTCATTCAGGGTATAAACGCCGCCCAATTCGCTGGCGGTGGTGATGCTAAGCGCGCCTTTTTGCACATTATGAACCCCCACGCGGCCGGTTGCATCAATAGCGTTTTGAAAGCTGTCTGGCGAAATTTTAGCATCATCCCCGTCAAGCAGGGTCAGCTTTGCCCCGCCAGAATAAAATTCCGGGGCGCCGCATTCGTCTTCCTGAATATGGCTAAGGCGATGGCAATAGATGGTCTGCCATGGTTGCACCATGCTGGCCAGGGCCAGCGAATTTGCGGCTGTGCCTGTGCCAACCAGATAGACCGCCGCGTCGGGTGCTTCGAACAGGGTGCGGATTTGGTCGCGCACAATGTCCATAACCGGATCATTGCCATAGGGCATGGCGTTGCCGGTGTTGGCAGCGACAACAGCCGCCAGAATTTCAGGTGCGGCAGGCCCGCCATTATCAGAAGTAAAAAACATCAGACTATTCCCTCGATCAGATAGGTTTCTATTTCGTGGTCCTCGACCTCGGTTTCGGGCACTGTCCAGCCCTTTACCGATTGGCCGGCCTTGTGGACACTGTCTTTGTCGCCGGTTACCAGCGGGTGCCAATCGGGCAGGGGTTTGCCCAGATACAACAGTTTATAGGCGCAAGTGGCGGGCATCCATTCGGCAATATCGCTGATGTTTTCAGGGGTCAGGATCACACAATCCGGCACCAGTTTTTTGCGGTTTTTGTAATCGCCGCATTGGCATTTATCAGCATCGAACAGCTGGCAAACAATGCGGCTGAACACGTATTCGTTCAGTTGCTCGTCTTCCAGTTTCAATAAACAGCATTTGGAACACCCGTCACACAGGGCCTCCCATTCGGTATGGGTCAGCTCTGTTAACGGGTGGTTTTCCCAGAATTCCTTACGCATTTTGCACAGCTTTCAGAATGGCGCGGCTTTTCATGCAATCTGCTTTCATCTGTTCAATCAAAGGTTCCAGCCCGTCGAATTTCAGTTCGGGTCGCTGGAATTCAACCAGCGCCACGGATACATTGGCCCCGTAAAGATCGCCTTTGAAATCCAGCACATGGACCTCGAGGTTTGGAATATTGCGCCCGAATGTAGGCCGCTCGCCCAAAGATGA
>JALSGU010000216.1 GCA_026982575.1 Paracoccaceae bacterium
TTATGGCGTCGCTCGCGTTTGGATTGGCTGTCATGCATGGAAATCCAGGTATCGGCCACCACCAGATCAGCACCGATCACGGCTTTGTCCGCATCCGGTTCCAGCGTGATGCGCACGCCCTTGTCGCGTGCCCAACCAACAAATTCGGGTTCGGGTGCCAAGGCATCCGGCCCTGTTATGGTCAGGTCAAACCCGAATTGCCCCGCCGCATGCAAAAAGCTGGCGCAGACATTGTTGCCATCGCCTGCCCAGACAACCTTTTTGCCTTTGATCGGCCCGGAATGTTCTTCAAACGTCAAAACATCGGCCATAATCTGGCAAGGGTGGGTGCGGTCGGTCAACCCGTTGATGACCGGCACAGAAGCATATTCGGCCATTTCCAACAACGTGGTTTCATCAAAGGTGCGGATCATAATCATGTCAACATAACGCGACAAAACCCGCGCCGTGTCGGCAATGGTTTCGCCGTGGCCAAGCTGCATGTCGGACCCTGACAAAACCATGGTTTGACCGCCCATCTGGCGCACACCGACATCAAATGAAACCCGTGTGCGGGTCGACGGTTTTTCAAAGATCAACGCGACCATATGGTTTTTAAGGGCCTGTTCCGCATCAGGTGTGCCTTTGGGCAGACCTTTGCGGGCATTTTTGATGCGTTTGGCCTCATCGATCATGCCGCGCAGATCATCCGCGCCGGTTTTATGGATATCCAGAAAATGGTTCATAACTTGGCCTCCAACGCATCGGCGGCTTCTTCCAGCCGCCATAGCGCATCGTCAATTTCAAAGGTTTCAATGTTAAGCGGCGGCAGCAAACGCACGACGTTATCCGATGCTGGCACCACCAGCACCTTGGCGTCATAGCCCGCATGCACCACATCCATATTCGGCACCTTGCATTGCAGGGCCAGCATCAGGCCCTCGCCGCGCACGCCGCTGAAAATATCCGGATGGGTGGCAACAATGCTTTCCAGCCCTTGGCGCAAATGCCCCGAAAGACGGCTGACATTTTCCAAAAATCCGTCCGACAGAATCTCCATCATCACCGCACAGCCCACGGCGCAAGCCAAAGGGTTACCGCCATAAGTAGACCCATGCGTGCCTGCCACCATACCGCTGGCGGCTTTTTCTGTGGCCACACAAGCGCCCAGCGGAAAGCCCCCGCCGATACCTTTGGCAATGGTCATAATATCGGGGGTAATCCCCGCCCATTCATGGGAAAACAG
>JALSGU010000217.1 GCA_026982575.1 Paracoccaceae bacterium
CCAATGCCTGCCCCCATATCCAGATAGCGGGTTCCGTCCGATGTCTCCAGCCAAGGGCCCTGACCTTTCACGAATGAAAGCGGTGCCCGCGCATATGTTGGTAAAACGGGGCTTATCACGTTGGTATCTCCGGTTATAAATCAAAATCGCCCGAATATCGGGCGTATTTTTGTAAATGACGCAATGTTTGAGGGGAGTCAATCAATTGAAACGCATGGTCTTGTAACTCCTGCGCAGCAAAACTATTATAGAGCCTTGTTTACAAAATTCCGGAGAATAAAATGGCTTGGACCGATGATCGCGTTGAGATCCTGAAAACCATGTGGGGTGACGGCAAAAGCGCCAGCCAGATCGCAACCGAGCTTGGCGGCGTGACCCGCAATGCCGTGATCGGCAAGGTGCATCGTCTGGGCCTGTCCAACCGTCCGGCAAAAACCGCCAAAGCCACCACGGCCAATGCCCCTAAACCCAAAGCCGCAGTTGCCGCCAAGCCCAAGGTTGAAAAACCCGACGCCACCCCCGCTACGCGAGTTGGCAAGCAGAAAAAAGAAGTGCCGGTGGTGAATATTCATCCGCCCATTCCGCGCCCGCGCCCGATTATTACGGCTGGCAAACCGTTGCCGCCGCAACGCTCGGCCAATGAAGTCAGCGCCGAGGCCTTGGCCAATGTCAAAAAACTTGAGGAAACTGCCCGCAAGCTAACCCTGATGCAACTGACAGAACGCACCTGTAAATGGCCCATTGGCGACCCTGCCACCGATGAATTCTGGTTTTGCGGCCATCCGGTTGACCCCGGTAAACCCTATTGCGAAACCCATGTTTCGGTGGCCTTTCAACCCATGAGCAACCGCCGCGATCGTCGCGCCAGCCGCTAGCGTTTTTTCAAAAACGCATCTTCGGCAAAATACTGGTATGAATCGGCGTTATGAATGGCGCGGCTTGGCGACCTGCGCGCATAATCGGCACATACCCCGCGATTATAACAAAGATCATCGGTGCCCCCGACAACATTGTAATGGGACATTTCATGAATAATGGTGCCAGCCTGCGTACCCGAATCAAAGACTTCCTGAAAATCGGATTCAGCCAGAACCGGCAAGTTAAAATAGTTCTGGCAAATATAAATGGTGGTTGGATCATTGGGGAACACATTGGCATAAGTGCCGGAATCACAATTCTGTTCACCATTCTGGGCGCAGAAATAAGTGATTTTGCTGGTGCGGATATGGGTTTTCAATCCTGAAAGCGTGTTGCGCACCTGTTTGGCACGCACCGGATCCCAAACGCCAAACCAGCTACGATAGGCACCATTGCTTGAATTTATAGCCACTGTAGCCGCCGACAGCGCGTCAAAAGCCCCTAAAACCGCGCGCTCGATCGAGCTCTGTTCATCAGGGGTGCAGCGAATAAATTCGGCTTTTGCGACACTGGAAAAGCCCAGAAAAATTGTTATAATTGCAAAAAATCTTGTCATAAAACCCTCATAAACCAACGGTGTATAATATCGACCCTTACCAGCCATTACAATTTTCCCCCGATACGGGGTTAAATCCAAGGACAATCTTTAAGGTATGACACAAAAATGATCAAATTCAGCCTGAAATGCAGTAATAATCACCAGTTTGATTCATGGTTCGGGTCAAATGACGATTTTGACCGCCTGAAAACCCGCGGGTTGATTTCCTGTGTGGTATGTGGCGCAGCGGAAATTGAAAAAGCCATCATGGCCCCGCAGGTTCCCGCCCGTTCTCGCACCAAAGAAACACCCTTGTCGGCCCCTGCTTCCCCTGCGGAGCAGGCGGTTAAAGAATTGCGCGCCAAAATTGAAAAATCTGCGGATGATGTCGGCACAAATTTTGCTGCCGAGGCCCGCAAAATCCATGATGGCGACGCGCCGGAACGGTCAATTTTTGGCCAGGCCAAGCCCGAAGAAGCCCGCAGCCTGATCAAAGACGGCGTGCCGGTTATACCTTTGCCTTGGTCAAACAAGCGCAGCAACTAGCAATCATTGACAGCGGCAAGGTTGATCTGTTTTGTGATAAGATCCGTTATTCACCCAAAGGCGCCAAATGAAACGTATTACCTTGTTACTTTCCGCAACTGTTTTGCTGTCCTCTTGCGGGGTTTTGGCAATTTTTGGCAATTCTGGGCCGGATATCCCTGCGGTTACCAGCACCATTCCCGCATGGGATGGCGACCATATTTTGTGCAGCGAGGATGTCAGTTTTGCGGTGGGTTCCACCGATATCTTACCGGAATTCGATGCGGATGAACGGCTGGGCTTTTGTGCGCGGTCCATGAAATATCTGGAGCTTCACCGCCAATATGGCGATAAAACCACTTATTTTGGCATTGCTGCCGCGCAATCAGGCAGTCTTGCGGCCACTTATGCACGTTTGGTGCGGCGCGCTTATACCGCCGATACATGGCAGATCATGCAATCGGTAAACCTGTTGCTGGATGAAAATGTGGATGCAGCCGCCGCAGAACTGGCCCGTGGCGGCAATGGCGGCCAAAGATTTACCGACAGGATGATTGCAAACGGGCAGGATGATTTGCAAGATATGCTGGATGTTTTGAAGGCTAAAGAACCCGAGATTTACGCACAAATGATCACTGATCTGGCTTCAACCTTGAACCCCACCAACCCGATGCTGTTAAGCGCCATCAACCGCAATCCGTTTTTTGCGGCCTATGAGGCGTCATTGGCGGAAATACGGGCCGAGGTCAGCGGCAATGTGGATTTTTCCCTGATTGAACATCGGCTTAAAATCGATGCCGCCCTTGATTATCTGATCGCCAATATCGCCCCATATCCTGAAACCACGCCATAACCTGTGGCGCAATGCATTAATGCCAGCCTTGTTCCTTTGGTCTTCGGGCTGTATGAAACGGCCAAACAAAGACATTCGGGAGTAAAAAAATGCCACGTCTGGTAATGAAATTCGGCGGAACTTCCGTTGCTGATATTGACCGCATCCGCAACGCGGCCCGCAAAGTGAAACAAGAGGTCGAAAACGGCTATGAGGTCACCGTTGTGGTTTCGGCCATGTCTGGCGAAACCAACAAACTGGTCGGCTGGGTTTCCGGGGCCGCGCAGGGCGATACCGCCGGCACGCCGGGGTTTTATGATGCGCGTGAATATGATGCGATTGTATCCTCGGGCGAGCTGGTAACATCGGGGCTGATGGCGATTGTCTTGCAAGAAATGGGCATTAACGCGCGCAGCTGGCAAGGCTGGCAAGTGCCGGTAAACACCACGTCTGATCACGGCGCGGCCCGTATTGAAAGCATTCCCACCGATAATCTGGACGCTAAATTTACTGAAGGCATGCAGGTGGCTGTGGTCGCCGGTTTTCAGGGGTTAAGCGCGGATGGTCGCGTTACCACCCTTGGCCGTGGCGGGTCTGATACAACGGCGGTGGCATTCGCCGCAGCGCAAAACGCGGAACGCTGTGATATTTATACCGATGTTGACGGAATTTACACCACCGACCCGCGCATCACCGGCAAAGCGCGGCGCTTGAAAAAGATCGCTTTTGAAGAAATGTTGGAGATGGCATCCTTGGGTGCCAAGGTTTTGCAAACCCGATCGGTTGAATTGGCGATGCGCAATAACGTCCGGTTGCGGGTGTTATCCAGCTTTGAAGAAAATACAGATAATGCAGGCACGCTTGTCTGCTCGGAGGAGGATATCATGGAATCCAATGTTGTAACCGGTGTTGCGTGTTCACGCGACGAAGCCAAACTGACCCTGATTTCGGTGGCTGACCGCCCGGGCGTTGCCGCCGCAATTTTCACACCGCTGGCCGAGGCTGGTGTTATTGTCGATATGATTGTGCAGAATATTTCCGAGGAAGGCCGCACCGATATGACCTTTTCTTGCCCTGTATCCGACGTGCCCCGCGCGGAAAAAGCCCTGATGGACGCCAAGGCGCGCGGTGATTTCAATTTTCGGGAACTCGACAAGGACGTTAATGTTGCCAAGGTCTCGATTATTGGGATCGGCATGCGATCGCACGCGGGTGTGGCCCAGAAAATGTTCAAAAATCTGGCCGATGACGGCGTGAATATCAAGGTGATCACCACATCGGAAATCAAGGTTTCTGTGTTGGTGGACAGAAAATACATGGAACTTACGGTGCAGTCGTTGCATGATGCGTTTGAACTGGAACGCAGCACCTGAAGGATACCATGTCAGACGCAAAAGGGGTTGATTCCCGCACCTTGCTAAAAAGACTGCGCGATACCCTTGCCCAAGCTGGCGAAGGCCAGGAAAGGCTGGACCGTGTCACCACATTGATTGCAAAATCAATGGATGCCGAGGTGTGTTCGATTTACCTGCGCCGCGATGAAACCACGCTGGAGCTTTGCGCCACCGAAGGGTTAAACCCCGAATCCGTGCACCAAACCCGTTTACGGGTGGGGCAAGGGCTGGTGGGTCGGGTTGCGGAAACCGCCGCGCCGGTCAATGAACCGGACGCCCCCAATGCGCGCGGTTTCAGGTATATGCCAGAAACCGGCGAGGAAATATTTTCATCTTTCCTTGGTGTCCCGATTGAACGTCTGGGCGAGGTGCTGGGGGTTTTGGTGGTGCAAAACGAAATGCCCCGCGAATACAACGATGACGAGGTTTACGGGCTGGAAGTCGTGGCAATGGTCATTGCCGAAATGACCGAGCTGGGCGCGTTTACCACGCCCGGCGAAATGTCGATGGGCGCGCAGCATACTTGGCCGTTTTTTGTCAAAGGCGTGATCGGGCAGGAAGGCGTGGCCGAGGGCGTGGTTTTGCTGCACGAATCCCAAGTTGTCATCGCTAACCCGATCGCGGACGACCCCGAGGTTGAAGACAAACGTCTGACCGTGGCGCTGGATGCCTTGGTGGCAGAAATCGACGGGTTTCTGGCCAAGGATTACGGCAGTAGTGACAAAGAGCACCACGATGTAATGATCGCCTATCGGCTGTTTGCCCAGGACAAAGGCTGGCGCAGACGGATGCGGGCCGGCATTGCCTCGGGGCTGGCGGCCGAGGTTGCGGTTGAAAAAGAACAGACCTCTACGCGGTCGCGCATGGCGCGGGTCAGCGACCCTTATTTGCGCGAACGCCTGCATGATCTGGATGATCTGGCCAACCGGCTGTTGCGGATATTGCTGGGCCGTGAAGACGCATCCGAACGCGGCATTCCGGAAAACGCCATCCTTGTGGCGCGCAATCTTGGCCCCGGTGAATTGCTGGAATATGGCCATAAACTGATCGGGGTGGTGCTGGAGGAAGGCTCGGTCGGGTCACACGCCGCGGTGGTGGCGCGGTCGCTTGCCATTCCGCTGGTTATTCAGGCCAAACGCATCACCCGAGAGGCCCTGAACGATGATCCTATTTTGCTGGATGGCGATATGGGGGTGGTGCATCTGCGCCCCGAAGACAATGTCGCGGCGGCGTTTCGTGAAAAAATGGCGATGCGCGCCCAAGCCAAGGAAGAATATTCAGCACTGCGCGATAAACCGGCAACAACGCTGGATGGCGTGACAATATCACTGCAAATGAATGCGGGGCTGATGGTTGATCTGCCCAATCTTGCGGTTTCGGGGGCTGACGGGGTTGGCCTGTATCGCACCGAATTGCAATTTCTGGTGCGGTCGCGCATTCCGCGGCGCGGTGAATTATCAAAGCTTTATACCCGCGTAATAGATGCCGCCAATGGCAAGCCGGTGGTATTTCGCACCCTTGATATCGGGTCAGACAAAGCCCTGCCCTATATGAAACGCAACGAGGAACCGAACCCCGCCATGGGCTGGCGCGCCATTCGTATCGGGCTGGACCGCCCCGGTGTTATGCGCATGCAAATACAGGCATTTATTCGCGCGGCCAATGGCCGGCCCTTGCATATCATGTTTCCGTTTATCGCCCAGTTTGATGAATTCCGCGAAGCCCGCAGTCGGTTATTAACCCAGATTGAAAACGAACGGGAAAAGGGCCATGCGGTGCCTTCGGAATTAAAAATCGGGGCAATGCTGGAAACGCCCAGCCTGGCCTTTGCCCCCGACCAGTTTTTTGAAATGGCTGATTTTATTTCGATCGGCGGCAATGACCTGAAACAGTTTTTCTTTGCAGCAGATCGCGAAAATGAAATGGTGCGGCGTCGTTATGATACATTGAATGTCAGCTTTTTAACTTTTATCGAACAAATTGCAGCACGTTGTGACAGCCTGAATACACCGGTATCTTTTTGTGGCGAAGACGCGGGCCGCCCGGTTGAGGCACTGGCCTTTGTGGCGATGGGCATGCGCACCTTATCCATGCGTCCGGCCTCGGTCGGGCCGGTAAAACACCTGTTGCGCTCGGTTGATCTGGGTGAGGCCCGTATGGTGATTGATGCGGCGCGCAAATCCGGCGAGCAATCGGTGCGCGGGGCGCTGGTTGATTGGTTGGCAAGCAATAATTACCCGTTTCAAGGTTGAAACCCTGCTGTATTTGCACCTCAGAAATACAGCAGGGTTCGTGTGTTTTTATCTTTTAGTTGCTCAAAATCTGACAGCACTACAAATTTTTCAGTTGGGTCCAGCTGAAAATCCGGCTTGAATGCTTCCATTATCGAATCGATTATAAGGCTGCGCAACCAAGTATGGCCAGCTTCGTTTTCTTTTGAAATATTCCATCTGATTTCATGGCGGATAGATGGCACATCAAAGGGATTTTCGGCGCGAGACAGGTTTTTATCGCCAAGTATTAATATAAACGAAGATCCGACATAAACCAGATCAGTGCCCGCAATAAATTCAGATTTTCTATGCAACACCAATCTGCTAGCTAGCTTTTAATGCTAGGCCAATAAAAAAATACCGCCTTATTTTTAGGCCCGGCGCGGCTTAAACGGTAGATATGTAAAAAACAGCCCGCTACAGCGATGTGGCGGGCTGTTTTTTTGCCAATCACAAACCTGTTATTTCAACACGGTAACATCACGCCGCGGGAACGGAATTTCGATGTTGTTCTCCTTAAGCGCATCCCAAAGCGCCAAATAGGCATCACCGCGCACATTGGTTAACCCGGCTGACGGATCGCGTATCCAGAATCGCAATTTCAGATCAACCGAGCTGTCGCCAAACCCGACAATATGGCATTGCGGATTGGGGATTTTAACAATCCGTTTCACATCACCGACGGCTGATTTGGCAATTTCGCGCACCAGATGCGGGTCGCTGTCATAAGCAACCCCGAACGGAATATCCAGCCGCACCAGATCAGAGGAATGGGACCAGTTGACAACCTGTCCGGTGATCAGATCCTCGTTCGGGATCAGGTGTTCTTTACCCTCGCGGGTTACCACCGAAACATAGCGCGCGCCCAGACCGGTGATCCAGCCAAAGGTCTCGCCAACCGAAATCACATCGCCGGGTTTAATGGATTTATCCAACAGCAAAATGATGCCGGAAACCAGGTTTGATACTACTTTTTGCATGCCAAACCCGATGCCAAGGCCAATTGCGCCCCAAACCTTTGGCTGATATGCAAAAGCAAGTTTATCGCACCAATGATAAATTACTAGGGCATATAAAAAGGGCGGCGCTTCACTTATGAAACGCCGCCCGATTATTGCAACAGGTAAAGGGTATTTAGCCCAGATCAAACCGGTCTGCATTCATAACCTTGCCCCATGCCGCCGCAAAATCCTGCGCGAATTTGGCCTGGTTGTCAGCTTGCGCATAAACCTCGGACAGTGCACGCAATTGCGAATTTGACCCGAACACCAGATCAACCCGTGTTGCTGTCCATTTTGTGTTGCCAGAGGCACGATCAACGCCCTCATAAATGCCATTACCGGCATCGGACCATTCGGTATTCATATCCAGCAGATTTACAAAGAAATCATTGGAAAGCACGCCGGTTTTGTCGGTAAAAACCCCGTGTTTGGTGCCGCCGTGATTGGTGCCAAGCACCCGCATGCCGCCAACAAGCACAGTCATTTCCGGTGCGGTCAGGGTTAGCAATTGCGCCTTGTCCAACAGCAGTTCTTCTGGCGAAATGGTGTAATCGCGCTTTTGATAATTGCGAAACCCATCTGCTGCGGGTTCCAGCATATCAATGCTTTCAACATCGGTTTGTTCTGCCGATGCATCTGTGCGCCCCGGCGTGAATGGCACCGAAATGTCATGTCCGGCAGCCTTGGCTGCTGCCTTAACCGCAGCGACACCGCCCAGAACAATCACATCCGCCAGCGATACTTTTTTGCCAGCCGTCGCGCTATCATTAAAGCCGGTTTGAACTGCTTCAAGCGCGGTTAATGCTTTGGCCAGTGCTTCGGGCTGGTTTGCTTCCCAGCCGTTTTGCGGGGCAAGGCGAATGCGCGCGCCATTGGCGCCGCCGCGCATATCCGAGCCACGGAACGTGGATGCAGATGCCCAAGCGGTTGAAACCAGTTCAGACACAGACAACCCGCAATCCAGCAATTTTGCTTCCAGATCGGCAATATCCTGATCATCAATCAAAGCATGATCAACCGCCGGAACCGGATCTTGCCAGATCAATTCCTCGGCAGGCACATCTTTGCCCAAGTAACGGGCGCGCGGCCCCATATCGCGGTGGGTCAGCTTGAACCATGCGCGGGCAAAAGCATCAGCAAACTGGTCAGGGTTTTCATGGAAACGCTTGGAAATAGGCCCGTAAATCGGGTCCATGCGCATGGCCATATCAGCGGTGGTCATCATGGTTGGCACTTTTTTGGAGGCATCATGCGCCGCTGGCGCCATTTCGTCTTCACTTACACCAACCGGCACCCATATCCACGCACCTGCGGGGGATTTTTCCAGATCCCAGTCATAGCCCAGCAACAGATCAAAATAGCCGTTATCCCATTTGATCGGGTTAGCTGTCCATGCGCCCTCAATGCCGCTGCTGATGGTATCATCGCCGTGGCCCGAACCATAGCTGGATTTCCAGCCAAAGCCCATTTCTTCGATCCCGGCTGCTTCGGGTTCCGGCCCGACTTGGGCTGCATCACCGGCGCCGTGGGCCTTGCCAAAGGTATGGCCACCTGCAACCAGTGCTACGGTTTCTTCGTCATTCATGGCCATACGACCAAATGTTTCACGAATATCGCGCCCCGAGGCCAGCACACTTGGTTCGCCATTCGGCCCTTCGGGGTTTACATAAATCAACCCCATTTGCACCGCTGCCAGCGGGTCTTCCAGATCACGGTCGCCGGAATAACGATCATCGCTTAACCATTCGGTTTCGCCACCCCAGTATACGTCTTCTTCGGGTTCCCACACGTCTTGACGACCACCGGCAAAGCCAAATACCGGGCCACCCATGGATTCAATCGCGCAATTCCCCGCAAGGATCATCAGATCAGCCCAGGAAATTTTATTGCCGTATTTTTGCTTGATCGGCCATAACAACCGCCGCGCTTTGTCCAGATTAACATTGTCAGGCCAGCTGTTCAGCGGCGCAAACCGTTGTTGGCCGGTGCCGCCACCGCCGCGCCCGTCGGCAGTGCGATAGGTGCCGGCGCTATGCCATGCCATACGAATGAAAAACCCGCCATAATGGCCGTAATCTGCTGGCCACCAATCTTGGCTATCGGTCATCAATGCCATCAGATCTTTTTTCAATGCGTCAAGATCAAGCGACTTGAATGCCTCGGCATAATCGAAATCACCATCCATCGGGTCTGATTTGGCGGAATTCTGGTGCAGAATCCGCAGGTTCAACCGGTTTGGCCACCAATCGCTGTTTGATCGCATGCTGGCATTTGTCGCCCCGTGGGCAACAGGGCATTTGCTGATGTCATTTCCGTCCATTTGATTTCTCCGATTGGTTTCGAGCATTATGCCCAAAATAAATTAAATACGTGCGCTGGGCACTGGCGAATCAAAGCAAGCTGCTTTGGTTTCTATAGGTTAGAAACTATCTGCCGATGATTAATAATGGAAATTGTAATTTTGTATTAATCTGATAAGGTAAAGTTATGATAAATATCACCCTCAGACAGCTTCGCTATTTCGAAGCGCTCGCGCGGCACGGCCATTTTGGCATTGCGGCAAAATCCTGTTCCATTTCCCAGCCAGCCCTATCGGTGCAAATAAAAGAGCTGGAAACAACGCTGGGCAGTATCTTGTTTGAGCGGGGTTCGCGACAGGTTCGCCTGACCAGTCTTGGCGAGGAATTTCTTGGCCGTGTCGGGGGGGTTTTACGCTCGGTCGAGGAGCTGGGCGATCTGGGCCGCGCCGCCCAGAACCAGCTGGTTGGCCAATTGCGCATTGGCATAATTCCGACAATTGCCCCCTATTTGCTGCCTGCAATACTAGCTGACCTAACAAAACTTTATGCCAGCATTGATATTCACATCCGCGAAACCATGACCTTTACCTTGCTTGAAGAACTGGCCGCCGGCAAAATTGATATGGCGATTGTAGCCCTGCCGGTTTCCGAATCATCGCTAACCGAAATCCCGTTATTCGAGGAAAACTTTGTGCTGGTCCGGCCGCTTGCCGATGCCAAAAAGCCGGTGCCGGACCGTAATATGCTGCAAGAAATGCGCCTTCTTTTGCTGGAAGAAGGCCATTGCTTTCGCGATCAGGCCCTGTCTTTTTGCAATATAGAACCCAGCCTGCCCCGTGGAACCCTTGACGGCACAACACTATCAACCCTTGTACAAATGGTGGGGGCGGGTATTGGTGTGACCCTGATCCCTGAAATGGCGGTTAATATTGAAACCCGCTCTGCCGAAGTTTCAATTGCGCATTTCAAAGAACCGGAACCTTTCCGAACCGTTGGCATGATCTGGCGCAGCACAAGCCCGCTGGCCAAACAGTTTTTGCAAGTATCCGAAGTTGTCCGGAAATCCGCCCAGCATATGCGCAAAACATAAGGGGAAATAAAGCGAAACCTTTGGTGTAATATCAGCCAGATACAAACAGGCGCAGTCCCGGTTGTTGAACCCGAAAGGCCTCTGCATAATCGAGAGGCTCCCTGTTTAATCGAAAAATTATGTATGATATTGCAAGTCGGGCCGGGAGTCTTGATGGGCATATTCAGCCTGAGCGCTTGCCTCGGGTCGGGGGCAGAATGCATTGAGCAAGGTTCGCGCGTTGCTGGAGCAGCCAGCCATTGCTGGTTCGCCCCCCGTTTTCACGAGGTGAAAAAGATGTTTCTGGAACCTCCTTGGTTAGCAGGTTATTCAGCACTTCCTACCTGATTGGGGAACATTTTTAATGCACAAAACCCCTAACCGCGCAAATCCGGCGGGGTGGCTTCGGCCACCAGCAACTCAACAATTTCGTCAATGCCATGCACGGCCGAACCTTTGGATCCCAGCCGGCGCATGGAGACCGATTTTTCCTCGACCTCGCGCATGCCCACCGCCAAAATTACAGGCACTTTGCCCAAGGAATGTTCGCGGACCTTATAGTTGATTTTTTCGTTACGCACGTCTGCCTCTGCGCGGATCCCGCGGGCCTTGAGGCGCGATACCACCTCCAGAACCCAATCATCGGCATCCGATACAATCGCGGCCACAACCACCTGACGCGGCGCCAGCCATAGCGGGAATTTACCCGCGTAATTTTCGATCAGAATGCCCAGAAACCGTTCAAAACTGCCAAGGGTGGCGCGGTGCAGCATTACGGGCGTATGTTTGTGGCTGTCTTCGCCGATATAGGTCGCATCCAACCGTTGGGGCAGCACAAAATCGGCCTGTAACGTGCCAAGCTGCCATTCACGGCCAATTGCGTCGGTCAGCTTGAAATCAAGCTTGGGGCCATAAAACGCACCCTCGCCCGGGTCGGTTTCATAAGGATGGCCCAATGCTTTGATCGCGCCTTCCAGCGCGGCTTCGGCGCGGTCCCATACTGCGTCCGATCCGGCGCGGATTTCAGGCCGGGTGGAAAATTTGATGCTGAAATCGGCAAAACCCAAATCCGCATAAACCCG
>JALSGU010000218.1 GCA_026982575.1 Paracoccaceae bacterium
ACCCCGTAAAGATCCACGCCTTCATCATCAAAAAACCCTGAAAACAGCCCCATAGCATTTGATCCACCGCCAACACAGGCGGCGACAATGTCAGGTAATTCGCCGGTCATTTCAATGAATTGTTCACGCGATTCAATGCCGACGATTTTCTGGAAATCCCGCACCATCATTGGAAACGGGTGTGGGCCAACCACCGAACCGATGCCAAACAGCGCATGATCGGCCTGCGCGATATAGCTGCCAAAGGCGCTATCGACGGCTTCTTTCAGGGTTTTTGCGCCCTCGCCCACCGGCACTACGGTGGCACCCAGCAATTTCATGCGCGTTACATTGGGGGCTTCTTTGGCCATATCGACCTCGCCCATATGGATTTCGCATTCCATCCCAAAATAAGCCGCCGCAGTGGCCAGCGCCACGCCGTGCTGGCCGGCACCGGTTTCGGCGATCAGCTTGGTTTTGCCCATATGTTTGGCCAGCAATCCTTCGGCCATGCAATGGTTCAGCTTATGGGCGCCGGTATGGTTCAGGTCTTCGCGTTTGGCGTAAATTTGCGCGCCGCCGGATAGTTCGGACAGGTTTTTCAGATGGGAAATCGGCGTTGGCCGGCCTTGAAAATGTTTGCGGATATAGCGCAGATCATTGATATATTCGGCTGATTTTGACAATTTGTCATAGGCAGCGCAAATCTCGGCAAAATGCGGGATCAGCGGTGGCGGCAGCATCGCGCCGCCATAATCGCCATACATGCCATCGCGGTCGGGAACAGTTTTCAAATAAGGTTTCATATCGCTTCCTGTCTGTTATTTTTTTAGACAGCAAGCTTGCAAGCAAGCGGTTTCAAGATCAAGCAACAAAATTAGCGCATTGGCGCAAATTCTGCGTCTTGCAAGGTGCAATCCTGCACCACATCCATACCGCATTGGCGGGGTTCCAGATCTTTGGTCAGGCAAATGCGCGCTTCTTGAATGCGGCCCTGTTTGCAGGTGATGGTGATTTGATCTGCGGTAAAATCAGGGTTTGATTCCAGAAATGCAGCTTCGATCACGCTGGCGGGCAGCTGGTATGTCTGGTCTATCCGGCGCAAAACCTCGGGGCGGCTGATGTTTTCATAGGCTTCGCGGGTGGTTTCAAAATAATCTGTTGCAGACAGGCCCGAACAGCGCCCGTGTTTTTTCCATTGATACCACGCAAGCCCGCCCGTGCCCATAATATCGGCCATTTCAGCGGTTTGACGCCGCGAAGGATCGCGCGCAGATGTTGTGCAAAATTCGGGCCAGCCCTGTTCATATTGGGGCCATAACCCGTGAACCGTAAAGCCGAATCCGGTATCGGGGTTACATTGCGGCGAATCGCGGTCATCGCCTTCCAATGCGCACCAGCTCGGGGTCCAGCTTAGGGCCAGAACATAATAATCGAATTCACCGGCACGGTCAGTCTGGGCGAAAACAGGGCTGGCAAGGGCAGCTAAAACAAAGCTCTTTAATAATCTTTTCATTGGGTCTATATACAGGGTTAATTTCCCCACGAAAACCTGAAATCGCCCCCGGGCACTTGGTTTTGCCAGTGGATCAACTGTGGATATGGAGAATTATTATGGCGCTTCCGATTATGGCAAAAGCAACCGCTGTGTGGCTGGTTGACAATACCACCCTCAGCTTTCCCCAGATCGCGACATTTTGCGGTCTGCATGAGCTGGAGGTAAACGGCATTGCCGATGGCGAGGTGGCCGTGGGCGTCAAGGGGTTTGACCCCATCGCCAATACCCAACTGACCAAAGAAGAAATCGCGCGCTGCGAAGCCGACCCCAAAGCCAAGCTGGAACTGATGTATAACCCAGCCGCCGAGGGCGAGCAGAAACGCAAAGGTCCGCGTTATACGCCGCTGTCAAAACGTCAGGATCGCCCTGCCGCAATTGCATGG
>JALSGU010000219.1 GCA_026982575.1 Paracoccaceae bacterium
TGAATATGTTTCAAAAACAAGAGGGGAACTCATGGAACAAGATTGGTGGTTTGGATTGCTGGGTGGCGGATTAATAGGTGTTTCGGCATCGATTTTCCTGCTGTTTAACGGCAAAATTATGGGCGCAAGCGGAATTATGGGCGGGCTGGTTGACGGGTCTGGTCGCAATACTCTGGTTGAGCGGGTCAGCTTTATTGCGGGGTTGATATTCGCGCCTTATGTGCTGACGTTTTTATGGGTGCGGCCCGACACAAATTTGACTGACAATATCGCTGTGCTGATCGCGGCGGGTCTGTTGGTCGGCATTGGGTCGCGTCTGGCCAATGGCTGCACCAGTGGCCACGGTATTTGCGGCATTTCGCGGCTGTCGGCCCGGGGCATTGTGGCAACGGTTTCCTATTTACTGGCCGGTGGCGTGGCGATGGTTTTGTTTCGTCAAATATGGGGGATCATCTGATGCGGAATTTATGGGCATTGATTGCCGGCATGTTTTTCGGGGCAGGGCTGTTTACATCGGGCATGACCGACACCCAAAAGGTGCAAGGCTGGCTTGATATTTTTGGCGGCTGGGATCCAACGCTGGCATTTGTTCTGGGCGGGGCAATTTTGCCCATGGCGGTGGCGTGGCGCATTGTGGCGCGGCGTGAAAAAACATTTATCAACGGGGATTTTCCGAATGTATCAAATACCAGAATTGACAAAAGCCTGATCATCGGTTCGGTTATTTTTGGTGCGGGCTGGGCTTTGGCCGGATTATGCCCGGGGCCTTCATTGGCGTCTATTACCTATGGCGGGTCGGGGTTGTTTGTGTTTTTGGCCGCATTGATTGCGGGCATGTATTTTGCGCCAGTGGTACGGCGGGGATTGCGGCTCTGATATATCTTGCATTCATGGGGCTTATGTGTGACACAAGCCCCATGAGAAACCCGATTTGCATTTGTGGAATTTGCATTATCTGCTGACAATATGTCTGCGGCGGGTTCTTTTTGTTTCCAAATTCTTGATGAAATGTTAGGCCCGTCGCAGGAAACCTGCGTTTGGAAAACCGATGACTGAAATCAAGCTGTATAACACCAAAACCCGCAAAAAAGAGGTTTTTGCGCCGATTGATCCGGATAATGTGCGCATGTATGTCTGTGGGCCTACGGTTTATGATCGCGCCCATATTGGCAATGCGCGCCCCGTGGTGGTGTTTGATGTGCTGTTCCGGTTGTTGCGGCATAAATACGGCCATTATAATGTGAATTATGTGCGCAATCTTACCGATGTCGATGATAAAATAAACGCCAAGGCGGCTGAAACAGGCCGTGACATTCGCGATATCACCGATGAAACCATCAAATGGTATCACGAGGATATGGACGCGCTGGGGGCATTGAGCCCCGTTCATGAACCGCGCGCCACGGAATATATTGCGCAGATGGTGGCAATGATTGAAGGGTTGATCGCCAGTGGCCATGCGTATGCCGCTGCGGGCCATGTGCTGTTTGATGTCAATTCATACGATGCTTACGGCGCGCTGTCAGGCCGCAAGCTGGCAGACATGCGCGCTGGAGAGCGGGTAGAGGTGGCGGATTACAAACGCGACCCGATGGATTTTGTGCTGTGGAAACCCTCAACCGGTGATCAGCCGGGCTGGGAAAGCCCGTGGGGGAATGGCCGCCCGGGCTGGCATATTGAGTGTTCGGCCATGGCGCTGGACCTGTTGGGGGAAAGTTTTGACATTCATGGTGGCGGGCTTGATTTGCAATTTCCGCATCATGAAAACGAGATTGCGCAAAGCTGCTGTGCAAATCCTTCGGGGGAGTTTGCGCGGTATTGGCTGCATAATGAAATGTTGCAGGTCGAGGGCAAGAAGATGTCCAAATCCTTGGGCAATTTCTTTACGGTACGGGATTTGTTGGAGCAGGGCATTCCGGG
>JALSGU010000220.1 GCA_026982575.1 Paracoccaceae bacterium
GTGTTAAAAAAGGCCACAATATTCTTCGCGGGACAAAAGCCATGAGGTTCAAGTTCATCGAAGACAACCGTTTGGCACTTCCGGCCGAACGGTTGTGCCAAATCATGAATGTCAGTTCGCGAGGCTAAATGAGCACCCGGAGCGGCACTAAAGCGGGACAGGTCCAAAGGTGGAGCCTTGATTTCGTGAACGATGCATTCACAGATGGGCGCAGGTCAGATGCTTGGCACGCAGCTAAAAGCGTAGATGCTTCTGCGGTACCAGAATATGCGGCGGGTTAGACCGAATTATATAATGCCGCAAAACTTTTCACCAGCCGTCATACAACAGCGCAACGAACCCATCGGGTCCGCTGATTACCGCCATCATGCGTAAGCTTATTCTATTGGCAAGCGCCCTGATAAAGCAGGATTGTATGTAGACCCAATTAAAGCTTGATTAAGGCGGATACTATTCACTTTTAAGCAACATGAAATCCGCTAAAAATCCAGATTCGCCACGCTTAGTGCATTTTCCTGAATGAATTCACGGCGTGGTTCCACCACATCCCCCATCAATTTGGTGAAAATCTCGTCGGCTTCGTCCATTTGGTTAACCTTTACCTGCAACAAGGTGCGGGCCTCGGGGTCCAGGGTGGTTTCCCATAATTGTTCGGGGTTCATTTCACCCAAGCCCTTATAGCGTTGCAATGACAGGCCTTTTTCACCCTCTCGCATTACCGTTTCCAGCAGGTCGCTTGGGGCGTTGATAATGACCTCTTTGTCTTTACGCACCAGCTTGGCGGGGCTTGCGTATACTTCTTGCAAGGCATCGGTCATTTTGGCCAGCTTTCTTGCCTCGGCTGAACGTAATGCGTTACCATCAATGGTCCGCACTTCGTCAACGCCGCGCAGCACCCTAAACAGGCGCAAGCCATTGTCATCGGTGGGCGCGCCCTTCCAGCCTTTTTCATACTCGGTCGCGATCAGATCAAGCCGCGTGGCCACACGATCGGCCGTGCCTTGAGGGTCAGCGTCCAGCACCCCGGGCACCAGCGCGCCGGCGATGGCCATTTGTTCCAGAATAGGCTGTGGATAATGGGTAGGAAATGCGTTCAGAATAGCGCGGGTTTGTCGGGCCTCATGCACCACGCGGGCCAGATCGGCGCCGGTGATTTGTTCGCCGGATTGCAAGCGCAAGGTTGCGCCGTCCAGCCCTTGTTCGACCAGATAATCATCCAGCGCCGGTTGGTCTTTTAGATAAACCTCTGATTTGCCGCGTTGCACTTTGTAAAGCGGTGGCTGGGCGATATACAGGTATCCGCCCTCAATCAATTGTGGCATTTGCCGAAAGAAAAACGTCAGCAACAGGGTGCGGATATGCGCCCCGTCAACATCCGCATCGGTCATGATCACCACTTTATGATAGCGCAGTTTTTCGATGTTGAATTCATCACGGCCAATGCCGGTGCCAAGCGCGGTAATCAGGGTGCCAATCTCAGCCGAACTTAACATGCGGTCAAACCGCGCCCGTTCCACATTCAGGATTTTACCACGAAGCGGCAGCACTGCCTGATTAAAACGCGACCGCCCCTGTTTGGCAGACCCGCCCGCGGAATCGCCTTCCACAATGAAAATTTCAGAATTGGCCGGGTCTTTTTCCTGACAATCGGCCAGTTTTCCGGGCAGGCTGGCGATATCCATCGCTGATTTGCGCCGCGTTAATTCGCGCGCCTTACGGGCGGCTTCGCGGGCAAACGCAGCCTCGACAATTTTGCCGACAATGATTTTGGCTTGGGCGGGGTTTTCCTCAAACCACTCCCCAAGCTTTTCATTGACCAGCCCTTCAACTGCTGGCCTAACCTCGGAAGAAACCAGTTTGTCTTTGGTCTGGCTGGAGAATTTAGGATCAGGCACTTTAACCGACAAAACACAAG
>JALSGU010000221.1 GCA_026982575.1 Paracoccaceae bacterium
TTGGTGACAGGGCTGTCGGATCACACATTGGACAACACCACCGCCATTGCCAGCGTGGCGATGGGGGCGGCTATTATCGAAAAACATTTCACCCTTGATCGCAGCGGCGGCGGGCCGGATGACAGCTTTTCGCTGGAACCAAAAGAATTTGCCGAATTGTGTAACGGTGCGCGCACCGCATGGTCAGCGCTGGGCAAGGTCGATTACGGGCGCAAATCCTCGGAGCGTGAAAACACAAAATTCCGCCGATCCTTGTATTTTGTCAAAGACCTGAAAGCAGGGCAGATCATTACAGCCGATGCGGTGCGATCTGTGCGGCCGGGGTTTGGCGCCGCGCCAAAACATTATGACCTGATTATCGGACAGGCGGTCAAAACCGATGTGCGCGCCAATACAGCGGTGTTGCTTGGCACCCATGTAAACGGGCCGGAGTAAACCAGGCGTATGAATAAACCCTTTGACAGCCTGTCTATGCGCGTGGTTCTGGCGGTGTATACCCTGCTGATGGCGCTGCTGTTGCCGGTGATACTGCTTTATATTTATTTACGCAGCCGCAAAGACCCCCGCTATCGCAAACACCTGCGTGAGCGTTTCGGATTTTATGAAAAGGTCGTGCCAGATGCGATCTGGCTGCACGCGGTTTCCTTGGGCGAAATGCTGGCTGCAACGCCGCTGCTAGAGCGGTTTCTGGCGGATGGTGAAACCGTGGTAACCACCCATTTCACCCCGGCAGGCCGCGCGGCTGCACAAAAACTGTTTGCGGATGAATGTGCCTCGGGGCAGCTGGTGCCGATATATGTGCCGCTGGAATATGACTGGGTGTTCCGGCGGTTTTTCAAAGCGTTTTCCCCAAAATTCGGGCTGGTGATGGAAATTGAAATGTGGCCCCGCATGATTGCCAGCGCACGGCGACATGATGTGCCGCTGTTTATGTGCAACGGCCATTACCCCGCCAAAAGCTTTGAGCGCGACAAACGGCAATTTGGTTTCAGAGGGCGGCTGGCAACAGGATTTGCCGGCCTGTTGATAAAATCGGAACCGGATGCAAAGCGGTTTCGCTGGTTTGGCGCGCCCAATGTGGCAATGACAGGCGAGCTGCGCTTTGACAGGGTTTTGCCCCAACCGATGCTGGACGCCGCCGCGGATATCCGCACAGAAAATTTGGCGGCGCGGCCGGTTATCACCCTTGCCAGCGTGGTGGTCGGCGAAGACGCGCAGTATATCGATGCCATTATCCGGATGCGGGCGCATTATAAAGCGTTGGGTCAACCCGCACCGCTGTTTGTCTATGTGCCGCGTGCGCCGGAACGGTTTTCTGTAGCACAGAAAATGCTGGAACAAGCCGGGCTGCAAGTGCGGGCGCGCAGCGCATGTATGGATGCGGATTTCAAACTTGATGACGCCGCAGATTTGTCACGGGTTGATGTGTTGCTGGGGGATTCGCTGGGGGAAATGTATTTTTACCTCGCTTTGGCCGATATCGTGATTGCTGGCGGCGGGTTCGTTTCAACAGGCGCGCATAATGTGATCGAACCGCTGGCACTGAAAAAGCCGGTATTTATCGGGCCATATACCTGGACAATTGAATATCCGGCAATCGAGGCAATCGAGGCCGGAGTTTTAACCCAATGCCAGACCATCGAAGTTTTGGTTAAAGCAATTCAAAAACGGCTGGATGACGTTACGGTTCTAGACCGAAACCGGCAAGCCGCAGAAGATTTTTACCAACAACATAGCGGCGCGGTTGACCGGATGGTTACGGCAATAAATACGGTTTTAGCAGATAGAAAACCTTGATTACACGTCTGCGCCAAACGATAGCGGATTGCGGTTGATACCGACATAAACAGAGTTACAGCCGAAAGTCGGTGGCGGATAGGTTGGGTGGCATATCATGGCGGAGTTTGGCAAC
>JALSGU010000222.1 GCA_026982575.1 Paracoccaceae bacterium
ACAAAACCGGCAGGGTCGGCAAAGTTAACAATAACCTGCGCCGCAACAATGCCCGCCATTTGCACAATCATATAAACCGATAATGCCTGCCCGCGGGTTTCATTGGTGGCGCTGTCATTCAGCCAGCTTTCGGCAACCACATAAACGCCGGCAAAACTGAACCCGACAATAAACCGCATAAAAGCCCAGATATACGGGTCCGGCGCCAGCGCGTAAATGATGAATGCCGCTGAAATAGCTGATGCCAGTGCTGCAAAAACCCGCACATGGCCCACCCGTGCGATCATGATCGGGGCCATTTTGGAGCCACCTAAAAAACCCAGAAAATAGGCGGACATTACCCAGGACATGGTGGTGGGCGAAAATCCCTCAAGCGCGCCGCGAACGCCCAGCAAGGTGCCTTGCATGCCATTGCCAAGCATTAGCAAAAACATGCCCAGAAACAGCGCCCATGAATTTTTGAGAATATAGCCCATCAAGCCCCCTTATGGGCGCGATGTAGCCGTGTAAACCTATGGGCGTCTAGGCTGAAACCGACAGGGTTATGTCGTTTCTATATCGGCCGGAAACAACAAGGAAGAATCGCCATAAGAAAAGAAACGGTATTTATTTTCAATGGCATGAGCATAAATTTCCGGCAATGTTTCCAGCCCCACCAGCGCCGATACCAGCATCAACAAGGTTGATTTTGGCAGATGAAAATTGGTCATCAGGCCGCTGGTCACCTGAAATTCGAATCCCGGCGTGATAAAAATATCGGTATCACCCACCCATGGCGCAATCCGGTTTTTGCCGGTTGCAGCAGTTTCGATCAGGCGCAAGCTGGTGGTGCCAACCGGAATGACCCGCCCGCCTGCCGCCAGTGTGTCATTGATGGCTTTTGCGGCTGTTTCCGAAACCTCGCCCCATTCGGAATGCATTTTATGATCCGCGATATTTTCAACCTTAACCGGCAAAAACGTGCCGGCCCCCACATGCAGGGTGACCTCGGTGCTGTTCACGCCCATATCGGCCAATGTGTCCAGCAAGGGCTGGTCAAAATGCAGCGATGCGGTCGGGGCGGCAACCGCGCCGATGGTTTTGGCAAATACGGTCTGGTAATCAATCTGGTCCTGCGCATCAGCGGGGCGTTTCGAGGCAATATAAGGCGGCAGCGGCATCTGGCCGGTATTGGCAATCACCGCATCCAGGGCTTCGCCCGATTTATCAAATTCCAGCATGACTTCGCCGTTTTCCTTACCCAGAACCTCGGCTGAAAACCCGTCAAACCAGATGATGTCACCTTTTTGCAGCCGTTTCAGCGGCCGCGCCAGTGCTTTCCATGTTTTGTCATCAAGCCGTTCAATCAGGGTTGCATCGATTTTGGATTCGCCCGATCCATGAATGGTTTCGCGTTTTCGCAGGCCGGAAATGCGCGCGGGAATTACTTTGGTATTGTTGAAAACCAGCAAATCACCCTTTTGCAGCCATTGCGGCAGCTCCGAAACCGTGGAATCAACCATTTTACCATTTTGCGAAACCAGCATTCTGGATGCAGGGCGCGGTTTTGCGGGGCGCAGGGCAATCAGGGATTCGGGTAATTCAAAGTCAAAATCGGACAGGGTAAGCATAGGGTTTCTTTCAGGAAATTTAGGATGCTTTAGCGGTGGTTTGACCATATGAAAAGCCTTTAGTTTTTCAAAACCAGCCAATACAAGGAAAAAATCGGCTTTAGCGGAATTTGGCCCATGTGTTGTCAGGAGTGAACTAATCCTTAATATCCCCCTTGAAGCAAAGGGTTTTTGGCCGTATTCCATAGGCTACTTTGGCGGTATCGAGGCATAGCAGGCAATGGTTGAAAAAGGCAAAATGAAAATTATCCCGCCCGGTCGCGGGCTGGCACATTTTTTACCCGACCAAACCGTTACCATGTCCGACCATCACGGCATCCGCAGTTTTACCCTGTCGCCAATCAAGCGGCTGGTGTTTGGTTCTGCAATAATCGGGCTGGCAATCTGGGCAGTGATCGCAACAGTTACCCTGCTGATTTACAGTCTTGGCGAAGATAAAATGCGCCAGCGTTCAGCGGTTTTGACCCTTGCCTATGAAACGCGGCTGAATGACCTGCAAGCGGAACGCGACAGTCTGTCAGGGCAATTGGCAAATGTATCGGCGCGCATGTTAACCGCACAAAGCCAGTTGATGAATCAACAGCAAAATATTTTACAGCTAAGCACCGAACAGCAAAATATGGATGCCAATATTGCCAACCTAAGGGGGCAGTTGGGCAAAATGCTGTCGGACCGTGACATGGCGATTGAGGCCAGCACCAACCTGGGCATTGAACTGGCATCGTTACGCGAATTGATGACCAGCCGTCTGGGCGGCCAATCGGATGTTCTGGCCACCATCGAAACGCTGACCCTGGCCTTGGCGGATGTGGTTGAAACCCGTGATATGGTTCAGGCCGATATTTCCACCTTGAAGGACCAGATCGATGCGATGGAGCTGCAACGGCAGCTATCCGCCCAGCGTCAAGACCGGATGCTAACCCAGCTCGAAGACGCCATCGAGGTGTCGCTGGTGCCGCTTTCGAACCTGTTTGCTGCAGTAGGAATGGATGTAGACGGAATTCTGGCCAATGTGCGGCAAAACTATTCGGGAACCGGGGGCATAAGCGACGAAGAGGTCACCGGCGCAATCAACCCGACCGACCGGCGTATTGATCAATTATTGCAAGGGCTGGATCAAGTGGCCAGCCTGAACCTTGCCGTCAGCAGCCTGCCTTTGGCGTTTCCGTTACGCACGGCATATCGCCAGACAAGCCCTTTCGGGCCACGCGGCGGGCGCATTCACAAAGGTCTTGATCTTGCAGGTGCACGCGATTCCCCTATTCTGGCCACGGGTGACGGGGTTGTCAGTTTTTCAGGCGTGCAAAGCGGCTTTGGCAATCTGGTGATTATTAACCACGCGAATGGCTATCAAACCTATTACGCCCATATGTCCCGAAGCCGCGTAACCGTTGGAACGGTGGTTGCGCGCGGCGACAGAATAGGCGATATGGGGAATTCGGGTCGATCATCCGGTGTGCATCTTCACTATGAAATCCGAGCGGATGGCGTATCAATCAATCCTATGACTTTTATAAAGGCAGGTCGAAATGTTTACTAAAGGCAAAACTCCGGAAACTCCGGCAAGCAAATCATCCACCCCCGCAGCGCCGGCAAAACCGGCAAACGCATCAACCGCAACACCAACAGCAACTGCGGCCACCAAGCCAAAACCTGCACCTTCCATCTTGTCTTCGGACCTGACGATCACCGGAAACCTGAACACCACTGGCGACATTCAAATTGAAGGCACGGTTGAAGGCGACATTCGCGCCCATCTGCTAACTGTTGGCGAAAGCGCCACGGTCAAAGGCGAATGTATTGCCGACGACGTGGTTGTAAATGGCCGCGTTATCGGCTGTGTTCGCGGTCTCAAGGTGCGCCTTACTGCTTCGGCACGGGTTGAGGGTGACATCATCCATAAAACCATCGCTATCGAGAGCGGTGCCCATTTCGAGGGTTCGGTTAAGCGCGAAGATGATCCTCTTTCAGGCGGGAAAAAAGTTTAAGGCTTTTTTCTATAATTCAATCAGGGGCGCTTTGGGCGCCCTTTTTTATGCGGGGTGCTTTAGCAGCTTGCGATACAGGTGCCATGTCGCATGACCAATCAATGGCAAGGTAATAAACAAGCCCAAAAACATCGGCAGTAGCGATATCAGCAAAAGCGGCCCGATCATGCCAAACCAGACCAGCAACACCTTGAAATTCTGTTTCACGGTCTGGATGCTTAGCAAAATAGCAGTAATAAAATCAATTTCCTTGTGCAACAGTAACGGCAGGCTGACAAAGGTAATCGCAAACAGAATAAGCGCAAAAACCGCCCCGACCAATAACTCAACATTCAGAAATATCAGGCCGGCCGGCGTTAGAAACGCATCCAGCGATGTGCCAATATTGGTCATCACGGTAATGCCCATCATCAGGGCAAAAATCACATGGGCAATCAGCATATAAAACATAAACCAGATCACAATAATGGCCCCGACCCAGGGGATTTGCCGATGCCGCTCCGCAAATACCACGCCCAATACATGGCCCCATTTCAAAGGCTCACCGGTCTCTAGCTGTCGGCTGATTTCAAACAGGCCCACAGCGGCAAAAGGCGCGATCAGCGGAAAGCCAACCGTCACCGGCATGATCCACCAGATTTTACCCGAAGCCGCCAGCACCAGATATAAAAGAATGCCGCCCAGCACATATGTCAGCGAAAAAAACAACCCCATAAGCGGCGCGGATTTATAGTCCTGCCAGCCGCTTTTCAGGGCGTCAAATAGATCAGGAATTGTGATGGTCTGGATTTCCGGGGTCGGGCTGGCATCTAGGGTCATGATAAATCGGGTCGCTTTCTATGTTCAAAAATCAAACTATTCATAATTTTTGAAACAATTGCAACAATTTCGAACTATTTTGAACAGCCGCTTAAAGGGTCTGGCAAGGGTCTGGTTGCTAAATATCCCTGAAATAATTTCAGGAGAAACCCATGTCTTCAGATGGCAACCTTATAAAAAACGGAGATTTTGACGATAAAGGCAAAAGCTGGAGCGGGAATGACATCGAGGCCAGCCATAAGGAAAAAGCCTATCTGGGTAATGGTGACAACAACCGCGTTGCTGAACTGGACGGTAAAGCCGGTCAGGAAACTGTCATGGAGCAGGAATTCGAGGTTGATGGCCCCGCGAAAACCGAACTGACCTTTGACAGTGCCTTGCGAAACGCCGCGATGGATCAAGCAGGCCAAGACGGGTTCACGGTTGAAATTCTGAATCCCGGCGGCAAAGTGATCGCCGATATGGTCCATTTGCCCGATGATAACGAGATGCAGGAATATTCCATGCCTGTGACCTTTGAATGCGCTGGCACCTATACGTTGCGCTTTACGGAAATTGGCAATGACGATAGCCTTGGCGCGATTATCGACAATGTTTCGATCTATGTGTGTTTTGTGCGTGGCACCAGAATTGCCTGTGATACTGGCAAAAAACCGGTTGAATCGATTAAGGTTGGTGATCTGGTTAAAACCATGGATCACGGTTTGCAACCGGTGCGCTGGGTCGGGTCTGCCAAATGGGCGGGCAAAGGTGTCAATGCACCGGTGTGTTTTCAAAAAAATACGGTTGGCAATGGGCGTGACCTGCTGGTATCGCCCCAGCACCGGATGCTGTTAACCGGTTGGAAAGCCGAAGTTCTGTTTGGCAAGCCCGAGGTTCTGGCCAGCGCCATTTCACTGGTTAATGACCGAACCATCCGGCAAATAAATATGCCAGAGGTCGAGTATTTTCATATTCTGTTTGATCAACACGAGGTGATTTTTGCCGAAGGCAGCGCCACGGAAAGCTTTCATCCCGGCATTGATGCAGTGTCGGCGTTAGACAAAACCGCCCAAGCCGAGGTTCTGGCGTTGTTCCCCGAATTAAAATACGGGGGGGAGGCAAGGCACCCCGTTACCTTTGGCGAAGGAAAGTTGTTTGAAATAGCCGGTTTGGATACAGGCGGTTAAGCCTCTGCCTGCGCCTCGGCGCGGGATTTTCCGGTGACTTCTTGCGCCAGTGCGGCGGCCATAAACTTATCCAGATCCCCATCCAGAACCCCTTGGGAATCGGATGTTTCAACATTGGTGCGCAGGTCTTTGACCATCTGGTAGGGGTGCAAAACATAAGACCTGATCTGGTTTCCCCAGCCCGCATCGCCTTTATTGTCATGGGCATCCTGAATGCCCTGGGTGCGTTTGCGCAACTCAATTTCATACAGGCGCGACTTAAGCGCCGCCATACAGGTGGCGCGGTTCTGGTGCTGGGATTTCGCGGATGCGGTTACCACAATATTGGTTGGCAAGTGGGTCATGCGCACCGCCGAATCGGTTTTGTTTACATGCTGCCCACCAGCGCCCGAGGACCGGTATGTATCAACCCGAAGTTCAGACGGGTTGATCTCGATCTCGATTGTATCGTCAATCACCGGATACACCCAGACGCTGGAAAACGAAGTATGCCGCCTTGCTGCACTATCAAACGGTGAAATCCTTACCAAACGATGAACGCCGCTTTCACTTTTTAGCCAGCCATAGGCATTTTGGCCTTTGATTTGATAGGTAACCGATTTTATTCCGGCCTCGTCGCCGGTATTTTCCGAAATCAAATCAACCTTATAGCCGTGTTTCTCGGCCCAGCGCACATACATGCGCGCCAAAATCGCGGCCCAGTCACAGCTTTCGGTGCCCCCTGCCCCTGCGTTGATCTCCAGAAACGTGTCATTGCCATCGACCTCGCCGTCCAGCAAGGCCTCCAGTTCTTTTTTGGCAGCAAGTGGCACCATGGCGGCGATGGCAGCTTCGGCCTCGGCGATCACCTCGGCGTCATCTTCCATTTCACCCAGCTCGATCAGCTCTATATTATCTTGCAGATCAACCGATAGCGATTTGTAGTTATTGATCGCATCCACCAGCATCTGGCGTTCGCGCATCAGTTTTTGGGCTTTTGCGGGATCATTCCACAGGTCCGGATCTTCGGACATGGCGTTGAATTCTTCCAGCCGGTGATCGGCGGTTTCCAGCCCCAGCCTTTGCCCCAAAAGATCAATGGTTTTGCGAATGTCAACGATCTGGTTTTCGGTTTCTGCGCGCATGTTTGCCTCTTTTTTGGGGCTTTGTAGCTTTACCTGCGGCCGGCTTCAAGCCGGATCAGTAAAGCCCGCCTGAAGACAGCCCGCCAAAGGTCGGGCGAGGTGGTAAAATGGTGGTTTCGCCGTCAATAATAACAGTTTCGCCAATATCGGCCTCGCCACGACCAAAGAACAATAAATCACGCCCCATGGTAAAACCGCCATCAACAAAATCACCATATGCGCCATAAGCCGGTTCTTCGCCAGCGCGGAAAAGTTCAGTTACGACAAAATCACCCGATGCATCATCAGGCAGGCGTTGGCCCGTGAAACGGTCTATTTTCACAAAAACAGTGCCGCCCGGTTGCGGATATTCATAAGAACCGTGGGTTTCGGCCAGGACTTTCATGAAATCAACAAAGACCGGTCCACAAAGAGACCCGCCAAAAGCCCCGCGCCCCATCGGGGTCGGCGTATCGTAACCAATATAACAGCCCGCTGCAATTTGTGGTGTAAATCCGATAAACCACGCGTCTTTTGCACCGTTGGTGGTGCCGGTTTTACCCGAAATAGGCAGGCCCAAACGGCCCACAGTGCTGGACGCGGTGCCGCGCGACACCACGCCCCGCATCATTGAGGAAAGCTGATAGGCCGTAACCGGATCCATGATTTGCGGCGCATAATTGCGCACCCAAGGTTCCATATCAGTGACCAGATCGTCGCCCTCGCATTCGGTGCAAACCCGTGGGTCGTGACGAAATATTGTATTGCCGTAACGGTCTTGCACGCGGTCAACAAGGGTGGGTTCCACCCGTTTACCGCCATTGGCAAACATCGCATAGGCCGCGACCATGCTGTAAAGCGTGGTTTCACCGGCCCCCAGCGCAAAAGACAGATGTTCGGGCATGTTTTCATAAACCCCGAACCGTTCCGCATAGGCGGCAATTACATCCATGCCGACATCCTGTGCAATACGCACGGTCATCAGGTTTCGCGATAATTCAATACCGGTTCGCATCGGTGCCGGCCCGTAAAACTTGTTGCTTGAATTACGAGGCCGCCAGATACCTTCACCAGTGCGCACTTCGATCGGGGCATCAACCACAATGCTGGCAGGGGTATAACCGTTATCAAGTGCTGCGGCAAAAACAAACGGCTTGAAGGCCGAACCGGGCTGACGGCGTGCCTGAGTGGCACGATTAAACACGCTGGTCTGGTAACTAAACCCGCCCTGCATGGCCAAAACCCGTCCGGTTTGTGGATCCATTGCCATAAAGGCGCCCTGCACCGCCGGAATTTGGCGCAAAGACCAATAATCCAGCACCTCGCCATCCATGACGGCCTTTACAAAAACCACATCACCCAACGCCCAGACATCAGCCGCCACACGCGGCCGTGCGCCAGCGGAGCCGTCTTCGAGCAACGGGCGTGCCCAGTTTGCTTCGCGCACCGTTAAAAAATGGCCGTCCTCGTCATCCTCGACATTTTCAATACCTACCCGAACCGAGCTTTCGCCAACCGCCAACACCACGGCCAAATTCCAGCCGGTAATATCACGCGGTAAGGTGCGTTCCTTTAATGCCGCGCGCCATGCCGGTTCGTCGGCTAGTTCCTCGGGGGGGATATTGGCGACAGGGCCATAATAGACCTCCAGCTCGCGGTCATATTCTTCCAGCCGGTCGCGCAATGCCTGCGCCGCGACCTCTTGTAGAGACGGGTTTACGGTGGCGCGAATAGCCAGACCGCCGCCGAATAATTCATCGGAACCCAGGCGTTCGGTTAACTGGCGGCGGATTTCATCAGTAAAGTAATCGCGTGGCGGGAACTGGCTGCGGATATTGCCAAAATCTCCGGCTTGCACTGATAACATCGGGTCCGCGTTGGCCTCGTCGCGTTGCTCTGCGGTGATATAGCCGTTTTCAAACATTTCTTTCAGAACAAATTCACGGCGTTCCAGCGCGGCTTCGCGGTTGCGCACAGGATGGTAATCATTGGGGTTTTTAAGATGTATCGCCAGAAATGCTGCTTGGGCGATGGTCAAATCCTCCAGCGTGCGGCCAAAATAATTGGACGCGGCGGCGGTCACGCCATAAGAGCTTTGCCCAAGAAATACATCATTCATATAAAGCGCCAGAATCTGGTCTTTGGTTAAATAGCGCTCTACCCTTGTGGCAAGGATGATTTCACGGATTTTACGTTCGATTTCCCTTGAGCCATCCAGCAAAAAGTTTTTCATCACCTGTTGGGTTATGGTTGATGCCCCGCGCACATTTTCGCCACGGGTTTGCACCGCGGTTAGCAGCGCAGAAAATATGCCGCGCGCATCATAGCCCGAATGCACATAAAAGTTTTTATCCTCGGCACTGATAAACGCCTGTTTGACAATTTCGGGAATTTCATCGGCTGGTGTGAAAATCCGCCGCTCCCGGACAAATTCATCCAGCACATAGCCATCACCGGAATAGACCCGCGACAAGGTAGGCGGCGCATAATTAGCCAGCTGTTCATGGTCTGGCAGGTCTTTGGAATAAAGCGTCAAAACCCCCAGAAAGCTGATACCGCCAAACAGCACGCCCAGCGATGCCCAAGCGAAAATAAAGCCTAAAAACCGGAAGAAACCCATAAACAAATCAAATACTCCTACGTTCTGACTGTCCTATAGTGCAGCCCGCTGGCAGGGTCAAAACACATAAGCAATGTTTGGCCGTTTTATTCGGCATGCGTTAACCATTGATCAAGGGCGGCTATAATCGCCAGATTTGCCTCGTGCCGCCAGCTTTGTGACATCAGGTTGGCCAGATCGGTGGTGTTGGACATGAAGCCAAGCTCGATCAGCACCGAGGGCGTATCAACAGAGCGCAACACCCGAAATCCTGCCGCCATGCGCCGCGAGGGCGCGTCTTTGTCCAGCGCATAGCGGATGGTCGAGCCCAGAGTATCGGCAAACCGGATAGATGCCGCATTGGTTTCACGCCGGGCCATGTCAATCAGGATATTGGCGATCTCGTCTTCTTGGCCCAGCAAAACCGCACCGGCAACAATATCGGAACGGTTTTCAAATTCGGCCCGGTTTGCCGCCTCGTCATTTGATGCCTGTTCGGACAGATTATAAACGGTTGTGCCGCGCGCCATGCCCCGTTCAACGGTATTGGCATGTAGCGATATAAAAATATCGGCCTGTGATGCACGCGCCAGCCTGATGCGTTCGGGCAATTCCAGAAAGGAATCATCATCGCGGGTCATCAACACCCGGTATCGACGGGTTTCCAGCAAAGCATCCCGTAATTGCAACGCGAAAATCAGGGTCACCTGTTTTTCTGTAACATCATTGCGCACCGCGCCGGGGTCAATGCCGCCATGGCCCGCATCCAGCACCACCAACGGCAAACCCGCATTACCCAGAATAACGGTATCCCTTTGGTTTTGAGGCAACAAACCATCAGCAGGCGGGCCGGATTCCTGATTAAAGCGGTCCTCGGTAGCCCGTTTAAGGGTGACGGTTAACCGATGGTCGTCAAATACGGCAGCATCAATAATAAAAGGCTCTGCCAGATCAAGAACCAGCCTTGATTGTCGGGGTTTGAAATAGCCAAACCGAACATCCGAGACCTGAACAATGCTTTTTGCCATGTCCGGTGGCATAAAAGAAAAATCAATATCGGGAAAGTCCAGCACCAACCGGCGTGGATCATCCAGCGTAAAAACCCGATACGGCACTGCACGGGACAGGGCCAGTGTTAACGTAATGGTGTATCCGTCGCTGGAAAGCGTTGTATCGCCGGGCAAAACCCGCGCCGGGCCAGTTTGGGCCTGAACCGCGACAATGCTTAACAAAAACCAGAAAAATGCAATAAAAATTCTCATACCAGACCTGTATAACAGATTGATGGTGGTTTTAAGTGGCGATTAACGCAGCTTCAATCATATTTTGATTGTATTATGATGAATTTAGCGACTAAGATACCGGAAGCCCGCGTCAGATAAAGATGCGAGCAGAGAATTTTATATAGCCAGACGGCTCTTTTGCCAGAATTACAGGAGCAAACCATCCGTTTGGTCGGTGATCTTCACCGAAACCCGAATCCGATGCCTGAAACGGCAAGGTTAACCCATTTGGCCAGTTTTATGGTCAGAGAGAAACACGCGATGATGCGCGCAATGAAATTGGCAGATGTTAGATGCTCGGATGTTCCGATGCGGATTGCTCGTGCCCGACTGCGCCCTTTCGCCCAAGCAAAACAGGTAATTCAGACAGTGTTGGCGCTTGCCGCTGCGCCGCCGGGGTGCCTGAGTGAGAGAAAATGTCAAAGAAAATGCTTATCGACGCCACCCACGCCGAGGAAACCCGGGTTGTGGTGGTTGATGGAAACAAGGTTGATGAATTCGACTTTGAGGCCCTGAACCGACGCCAGCTAGCCGGAAATATCTATTTAGCCAAAGTAACGCGGGTTGAACCCTCGCTACAGGCGGCCTTTATCGATTATGGCGGGAATCGCCACGGATTTCTGGCTTTTTCGGAAATTCATCCGGATTATTACCAAATACCAGCCGCGGATCGCCAAGCGATTCTGGAGGAAGAGGCAGAATATGCCCGCCTGCTGGAAGAAGCCGAAGAGGCAAAAGCCAAGGCCAAGGCAAAACCCCGCCGCCGCCGCAAAAAAACAGAACCGGCCACCGACGGTGTGGTTGAGGATGCGGTGATTGCCGAAGAAGCCTCGATCGAAGTTTCCGAGGTTAAGGACGCGGCGGAACCAGTTGAAATACTGACAGAAATGCCAGCCTCAATGGATATTGCCGAAGCCTTTGTCGAAACCGTTGAAGACCCGGTTGAAGTTACCGAAATTGGCGAGCAATCCGATCAGGACGAACCGTCTGAAAAGCCGATCGTCATGCCCAGAAAGCCCCGTGTGCGGCGCTATAAAATCCAGGAAGTCGTCAAGGTTCGCCAGATATTGCTGATTCAGGTCGTTAAGGAAGAACGCGGCAACAAGGGTGCCGCGCTGACAACATACCTGTCTTTGGCAGGCCGTTATTGTGTGTTGATGCCCAATACCGCGCGTGGCGGCGGCATTTCCCGCAAGATCACCAGCGTTGGTGATCGTAAGAAACTAAAAGACATCGCCGCTGAAATGGATGTGCAACAGGGCGCGGGGCTGATTATCCGCACCGCCGGTTCACAACGCACCAAGGCCGAAATCAAACGTGATTACGAATATCTGCTGCGCCAATGGGAAGAAATTCGCGCGCTGACTTTCAAATCCACCGCGCCGGCCCATATTTACGAGGAAGGCAGCCTGATCCGGCGCTCTATTCGTGATTTATATACCAAAGACATCGACGAAATTCTGGTCGAGGGCGAACGCGGCTTTGCCGAGGCGCATGAGTATATGAAAATGCTGATGCCATCCCATGCCAAACACGTCAAAGAATACAAAGCCGCCCTGCCCCTGTTTTCACGGTTTCAGGTCGAAAGCTATCTTAGCGCCATGTTCAACCCGACGGTTCAGTTGAAATCCGGTGGTTATATCGTGATCGGCATTACCGAGGCATTGGTGGCAATCGATGTCAATTCCGGCCGCGCGACCAAAGAAAAAACCATCGAGGACACGGCGGTAAAAACCAATCTGGAGGCTGCCGAGGAAGTAGCCCGCCAGTTGCGCCTGCGCGATCTGGCCGGTTTGATCGTGATCGATTTTATCGACATGGAAGATCGCCGCAACAATTCTGCGGTTGAAAAACGCATGAAGGATAAATTGAAATCCGATCGTGCCCGTATCCAAATGGGCCGGATCAGCAGCTTTGGCCTGATGGAAATGTCGCGTCAACGCTTGCGCCCCGGCATGCTGGAGGCCTCAACCCAGCCTTGCGCCCATTGTCACGGCACCGGCATTACCCGATCAAATGACAGCATGGCGCTGGCCATTCTGCGTGAGCTGGAAGAAGAAGCCGTGCGCCAGCGTTCAAAAGAAGTATTGGTAACAGCACCGGTCAGCGTGGCCAATTATATGCTGAATTCCAAACGCGAACATGTCGGCCAAATCGAAAGCCGCTTTGGTCTTTCAGTGCGCATTGAAGCCGACCCGAGCCTGATTTCACCCGAATACCGGTTTGAAAAATTCAAGGTCGCGACCCGCATTGTGCCCATTCCGGAATCTTTGCCGATGATCGGCATGGATGACATGCCGGTGATTGAGGAAACCGAAACATCCGAACCCGCACCCGAGGCAGAAACCGCCGAGGACCAGCCCAAAAAACGCCGTCGTCGGCGTCGGCGCGGCGGGCGGGGTCGAGATGATGACCAAAAACCGGCTGAAAATTCCGGGGGCGAATCCGCCACAACAGAAACCACAGAAACTGTGGCCGACCCTGTGGTTGATGAAAAATCAACCCCCGAGGAAAAACCGAAAAAATCCCGCTCGCGCAGGCGCACCCGTAAACCGGTTGATAAGCCGGCCGAAACCGGCAGCGAGGCTGCACCGGAAAACACACCGGAACC
>JALSGU010000223.1 GCA_026982575.1 Paracoccaceae bacterium
GACGGGTTCAGGGCCTTGATCTCATTGCTATGGGGACCGTGGGCAAGGATTTCATAACCTTGTTCCAATTCTTCCAGCATCCAGAAAACCCGGATAGCGCGGGAACGGGCGGTGCCGATGACTTGATACATTGTTGTTTCCTTATTTGGGGCGCATCATTGAAATGCGGATAAAACTGCGCTCTGTCGCGGCAAATGCCGGTGCGTTTTGGGCTGATCGCAGCATCAGATCGGTGTCCATCAACACGCCAAGCGCTTGTTCCAGCCGGGCTGCCCCCCAGCCTTTGATCTGGTTGATCATCTGGTCGCGGCGCGGGCCAAAAACCGGCGGGCGTGCACGTGACAGCGCATTTGCAGGGCTGTCGCCCGAGCTGGCCGCGCCGTGCAGCGCGCGAAAATGGCGGGTGGCAGCGATGCATAATGTGGTCGGGTTCACGCCTTGGCCCGCCAACCGCTGCATTTGCGGGCCGATACGGTCGCTGCGCCCGTCTGCCATATCACGAATGACATCATCCATGGCGGCATCGGTGACGGCGGGCGCGCAATCGGCGATGTTCTGGCTGGAAATTGCGTCGGTTTGGTTCAGCGTGTATAGGGATATTTTCTCAAGGGTCTGGGAAAAATCACCGGGATCAAGGGCTTGGCCAAGGGTGATGATATCTTGCATGGCATCGGGAGTTAGGCTGGTTAGGTTGGCTTTGGCCAGCATATTTTCGATTTCAGCGCGGCTGGGCGGGTCCGCGTAAATGCCGATCCCATAGGCATTGCGTGCTGATTCAAAAGCTTTGCGCAGTTTTGAGCGGGCATTCAACTGACCGGCGGTAGCCACCAGAATGGCATCACCGGTTTGCCAATCTTGCAATGCGGCCTCAATGGATTTGGTGGTGGCGTCGGTCAGGCCTTCAACCAGCACCACGCGCTGGCCGGGGAAAAACCCGCTGGCCTTCAGGGCGTCCAGCAATTCTGCGGGGGATTTGCGCAAAGCGGCGGATTCAACGCGGCTTAGGCGCATTTCTTCATCGCCATTCGGGCCAAGCAGGGTATCGACCAGCGCTTTGCGTTTTAGGGATATGCGCATGGCATCGGGACCAAACAGTAAAATCGCGGCTTTGGAGGTATCTGGCCGGTCAAAAAAACCGGCAGCATCGCGGGCTGACAGCTTCATTGCACAAAGCTTTTGGCGCTGCTGGCGATGCGGGTGGCGATCTGGTCGGCCAAAGCCACAGCAAGGCGCCGGTTGGCATCGCGTTCGGATACATGGGTGGCAAAAGCGGTGGCCGTGGCGCTATAGGCGGTAAAAGAGCGCACAATATCGGTAAGCACCAACTTACCGTCTTTGATTCGGGTTAGCGAAAAGTCAGCCTCGGCGGTCAGGTTATAGCGGGTGATGGAATTATCCTGGGTAATCGCCAGGCCAACCGATTTGACCGAAATATCGACATCAAGCTGATAAAGCGGTTGTTCGGCGCGGCCCAGCCGGTTTTCAAGCCGTTCATGGAATTCAAATCCCATGCGGTCATCCACCGGCCCCAGTGCGATTTTGCCAATCAGGGCTTCGGCAGCGGTGCCGCGCCCGTAAATCGGGGTAAACCCGCAAGCGCCCAGCGCCAGCGGTGCCAGTATCAGGAAATTTCGACGGTTATATAACGACATTGATAATCCTGCCCGGCACCACGATCAGCTTTTTGGGCGGATTGCCCTGCAATGCCTTGATCACAGCATGATCCGATAGCGCCAGTTTTTCAACCTCGGGTTTGGACAAATCTTTGGCAACCGTGATTTCGGAACGCCGCTTGCCGTTGATCTGGATCGGCAAGGTCACGGTATTTTCAACCAGCAATTCGGGATCAGCCAAGGGAAAGGGTGCATTGACCGCCATGCCGGTTCCGCCCAGCAATTCCCAGATTTCTTCGGATAGATGCGGGGTGACGGGTTGCATCAGCAGGGCCATTATTTTCATGGCTTCGCGTTTTTCAGCATTGCCAGCCTTTGATTTGGCCAATGCGCTGGTGAATTCGTATAGTTTGGCGATGGATTTGTTAAAGGCAAAATTTTCAAACCCGTAAGTCACATCATTGATGGCATGATGGGTGGCTTTTAACAGGGCTTGTGCGGCCGAGGCCCCTTTTGGGGCATCGTCAGCACATTGGCTGATTTCATCAGCCAGTCGCCAGACCCGCTGCAGGTGTTTCCACGATGCCTCGGCGCCTGATGTTGTCCATTCCACATCCCGTTCCGGCGGGCTGTCGGACAGGGTGAACCAGCGGCTGGTATCAGCGCCGAATTGTTCGATCTGTTCCAGCGGATCAACGGTGTTGCGTTTGGATTTCGACATTTTGATAGAGGGGCCAACGGTGACCAATTCGCCGGTGCTGCGTAATGTGGTTACACCGTCTTTTGTGATAACTTCATCGGGCGAGTGCCAAACGGGGCGACCATCGGGACCAGTGGTGGAATAGGTTTCGTGGCAGACCATGCCCTGGTTAAACAATGCGTTAAACGGTTCAATGGCTGATTCCGGCAGGTGGCCGGTTTTGGCCATGGCACGGGCAAAAAACCGTGAATACAGCAGGTGCAAAATCGCGTGTTCGATACCCCCGACATATTGATCGACATTCATCCAGTATTTTGCGTCTTCCATATTGGTGGGCGTGTCGGATTTATCGGAAGTAAACCGCGCGTAATACCATGAACTGTCAACAAAGGTGTCCATGGTGTCGGTTTCGCGCTGGGCTGCCGCGCCGCATTTCGGGCAATCCACATCGCGCCAAGTCGGGTGCCGGTCCAGCGGATTTCCGGGTTTGTCAAATGTGACATCCTCGGGCAGTTTAATGGGCAGGTTTTGTTTTTTCTCGGGGACCACTCCGCAATCAGGGCAATGCACCACCGGAATCGGACAGCCCCAATAGCGTTGGCGCGAAATGCCCCAGTCGCGCAGGCGGTAATTGGTTTTGCCTTCACCTGACCCTGCTTTTTCAATACGTTTGATAATCTCGGCTTTGGCGCTGTCAATATCCATACCATTCAGGAAACCCGAGTTGATCAGGGTGCCAGCATCCAGAAATGCCTCGGTGGTTATTTCATAGCTTTCACCGTCGGGCGATACCACCGGCACCACGTCCAGATCATATTTGCGGGCAAAATCAAGGTCGCGCTGGTCATGGGCGGGGCAGCCAAAAATGGCGCCGGTGCCGTAATCCATCAGGATGAAATTGGCGATATAAACCGGCAGTTCGCGCGAGGCATCAAACGGATGCACCACCTTTATGCCCGTATCAAAACCGATTTTATCAGCCTTTTCCATTTCTTCAGCCGAGGTGCCCATCTGGCGGCATGTTGCGTTAAATGCGGCCACTTGCGCGTCGGATTCCAAAGCCTTGGCCAATGGATGATCGGCCGAAACAGCGGCAAAGCTGGCGCCGAACAGGGTGTCGGGGCGGGTGGTATAGACCTCTAGCTGCTCAAAACCAGATGGCGCACCAATGGTTTTGAAATTGAATTGCAGGCCTTGGGATTTGCCGATCCAGTTTTTCTGCATCAGACGGACTTTTTCCGGCCATTTATCCAGACCGTCAAGTGCGGTCAGTAATTCCTCGGAATAATCACTGATTTTGAAAAACCACTGGGTTAATTCCTTGCGTTCCACCAATGCGCCCGAGCGCCAGCCGCGACCGTTTTCGACCTGTTCATTGGCCAGCACGGTCATATCGACCGGATCCCAGTTGACAGAGGCGTTTTTGCGATAGGCCAGTCCGGCCTCCAGAAAGTCCAAAAACAACGCCTGTTGCTGGCCGTAATATTCGGGATCACAGGTCGCAAATTCATGGGACCAGTCATGGGACAGGCCAAGGGCTGAAAACTGGTTTTTCATTTCCGCAATATTTTGATAGGTCCACGCGCCGGGATGGGTGTTGTTTTTCATGGCGGCATTTTCGGCGGGCATTCCGAATGCATCCCAGCCCATCGGGTGAAATACGTTAAAGCCCTTGGCGCGTTTATAGCGCGCGGTCAGATCGCCCATGGTGTAATTACGCACATGGCCGATATGCAAAACGCCGGATGGATAGGGGAACATCTCCAACACATAGTATTTTTCGCGTGATTCGTCGCGGGTTGCCTTGAAAACCTCGGCTTCCTGCCATTTTTGCTGCCATTTTGGTTCTGCCACATGGGCGTTATAACGAGACATCGGGTCCGGCTCCTGATTATGCAGGCAGAATATACCTGCTGAATATGCGTTTCGAAACTGTATTATCGGGCTGGTTCTATGGGAACAAGCGGGGAATGGCGCAAAACTGTGACATGGGTGCAACAGGTCGGAAAACATATGCCGGTTTGGTTTTGGGTTGCTTGACCCTTGGGGCAAGATAGATGATTAAAGGCCTACTCCTTTCGGGCAATCCGGATTTGGTAAATGTAATTTTAATATAAAAACGAGGAAAAACGATGAAAAACGTTCTCTTTGCTACAACAGCTCTGGTTGCCTTTGCAGGCGCAGCAGCTGCTGAAGTTGGCTTCTCCGGTGATATCGAAGTAGGCTATTATGACGACGGCACTGCCGCGTTGACTAACGGCTTCTATGCCGAAGGCGGCCTTGACCTGACAGCCACCATGGATTTTGACTATGGTGTATCCGTAGAAGTAACATACGGTGCCGATCTCTATACTGGCGGTGCTAACCTTGCTTGGGATGCTTTCCCAACAGTTGTAATCACAACCGAATGGGTTACCTTGACAGCTGGTTCAGCTGAAAGCGCTGG